>JAKDLQ010000236.1 GCA_030452775.1 Micrococcales bacterium
CGGGCCTCGCTCGTTCCTCGCTCGGGTCCTCACGCTCTCGTCGATCAGCTGAGCCCTTGAGCTGATCTCCTCGGCGCTCCGGGCCTCGCTCGTTCCTCGCTCGGGTCCTCACGCTCTCGTCGATCAGCTGAGCCGCTCGAAGATGATCGCCATCCCCTGCCCGCCGCCCACGCACATCGTCTCGAGACCCAGCTGCTGGTCCCGCTCGCGCAGGGCATTGATGATGGTCCCGGTGAGGCGGGCGCCGGTCGCGCCGAACGGGTGGCCGATCGCGATGGCGCCACCATTGACGTTGAGCCGGTCGTAGTCCATGCCGAGCGCGTCCGCCGAGCCGATGACCTGAGCCGCGAAGGCCTCGTTGATCTCGTAGAGGTCGAGGTCGCCGATCGACATGCCGGCCCGCTTGAGCGCCAGGCTCACCGCGTCGATCGGGCCGAGCCCCATGATCTCCGGCGACAGGCCGGACGCCGCCGTCGAGATGACGCGGGCCAGCGGCTCGAGGCCGAGCTCCTTGGCCTTCGCGTCGCTCATCACGACGAGGGCCGCAGCACCGTCGTTGAGCGGGCAGCAGTTGCCGGCCGTGACGGTGCCGTGCTCGCGGAAGGCCGGGTTGAGGGCCTGGACCCCCTCGAGCGTGACGCCGGGCCGAGGGCCGTCGTCCTTGCTCACCACTGTCCCATCGGGCGTCGTGATCGGCGTGATCTCCCAGTCGAAGAAGCCGCGGCCGATGGCGGCCTCGGCGCGGTTCTGAGAGGTGACACCCCACTCGTCCTGACGCTCGCGGCTGATCCCGTAGGCGGTGGCGACGTTCTCCGCGGTCTGGCCCATCGCGATGTAGACATCCGGAAGCAGGCCGTCCGCACGGGGGTCGGTCCACGTCTCGTTCGTCTCGGCCATCCTCTTCGAGCGGGCCCGGGCATCGGCGAAGCGCGGGTTCTGCGCGTCCTCGTCTGACCCTCCGGCGCCGGCCCAGTTCGTGTACTGCGATATGCACTCGACACCGGCGGAGACGAAGATGTCTCCCTCGCCGGCCTTGATGGCATGGAAGGCCATCCGCGTCGTCTGGGCGGAACTGGCGCAGAAGCGGTTGATCGTGGCACCGGGGGTGGCGTCAAGACCCAGCAGGGTGGCGACGACCCTGGCCATGTTGGAGCCGTGCTTCCTGCACGGTTCGGCGCAGCCGAGGTAGACGTCCTCGATGAGTGTCGGGTCCAGCGCGGGGATCTTCGCCAGGGCTGCTTGGATGACACTCGTCGCGAGGTCGTCGGGGCGGACCTCCTTCAGTGAACCCTTGAAGGCCCGGCCGAACGGCGAGCGGGCGGTGGAGACGATGACAGCTTCGGACACGAGATCCTCCTGATGCGGCCAGCGCGCGTCGGTGGGCGCCGGCGAGTGCAGGTAAGCAACTGCTTACTCACCAGATTCTAGGCCGCGCAGCCGTAGAACGACGGCCAGGGGCCTGGCTGCCATGCCTCTCGTCCCCGTGGCAGATGCCAGCGGACCCGTCACTCGCGTGATCGGGGCGTGAGCAGGCGACCTGGGCAGGGCTGCGCCATCGGCCCCGCAATTGGTTTCCGGGGCTCCGCCTTTTCGACATCGGTGCCGTCATCGTTACAGTGGTGCGCACTCGCTCGCGCGCCCCTTGCCGCCGGCGTGACGACCAGCCCGCCTCAGGATGCATCAGGAGGCGGCGAACTCGATCCAGGGGAGACCTTCATGAAGACCACGACCCGTCGCGCCGTGGCGCTCGCCGGCGCTCTTGCCATCACGCTGGGTGGCGCAGCCTGCTCCACCAGCCCAGGCGACACGCCCGCCGGCACGACTCAGGCCACCGCCGCCAATCCGGAGTCCGGCGAGGCGCCCACCGCCTCGGAGCTGCTCGACAAGGTCAAGGCCAAGGCCAAGGAGGCCACCTCCGGTGCGGTCAAGGGCGAGGTCGAGCAGGACGGCAAGGAGTTGGCCATCGACTTCAAGGGGACGAACGACGGCAAGAAGACCGACATGACCGCTTCCCTCGAGGGGCAGGGCAAGGTCCGGATCATCGCTGTGGACGGTGCCGTCTACGTCCAGGCGGACAAGGAGTTCTGGGAGAAGCAGGGGGCGCCCGCGAAGGTCCAGAAGGCCGGCGACAAGTTCGTCAAGGCTCCGGCCGGCTCGGAGGGGCTGGCTCAGCAACTCACCCTCAGCGCCCTGCTCGACCAGGCGCTCTCTGCGATCACGCCGGGCGAGCTCTCCGAGCAGGTCGGGCAGGAGAGCGTGCGCGGGGTCGACTGCTGGGTCCTGACGGACAAATCGGGCAAGGACCGCGGCGCACTCTATGTGGCCAAGGACAGCTACGAGATGGTCCGCTTCACCGGCTCGCCTAAGAGCCCCGGCGCTCTCGACTTCTCCGAGTGGAACGAGGACCTCGGCATCACGGCTCCGCCGAAGAGCGAGGTCATCGACATCAGCTGATCCGAGCCGGCGAGGTCGATACGTGGCCGTCCTCGACGGGGCCGCCGACGTCCTGTGCGGACCCCCGATCCGGGATCGGGATGATCGGCCGCACCCGGTGCAGCAGCATCGCCCATCGGCCATGGGGTCCGCGCTGCTGCCCGGCCAGCTCGGCCGGGGCGACTTCTGTCCCTGGATGAGCGACCGCCCGGGTGGCGGCGACGGCGACGGGGCCAACGCCCTCCCCGCGGCGCAGGCTCGGACGTTCGCCTCCCTGCCGACCCTCGCCGAGCAGGTCGAGGGCGGCGATGACGCTGGGGAGCAGGGCGGCCGCGACCCGCGCGTAGCCCGCGGGGCTCGGGTGGAACTGGTCCTTGCTGAACATCACCGTGGGCTGGTGGGAGAACGCCTCGCCGAGCAGGTCGCCGACGGACACGGCGCGCCCGCCGGCCTCGACGACGGCCACGGTCTGCGCCGCCGCCAGGTCACGGGACCAGCGTCGGGCGAGCAGCTTGAGCGGCTGGGCCAGCGGCTCGATGGCTCCGAGGTCGGGGCAGGTGCCGACGACGACCTCGGCCCCGGTCTCGCGCAGGCGCCGCACGGCCATCTCCAGGTGGCGCACGGCGACGGACCGATCGATGCGGTGGGTGACGTCGTTGGCTCCGATGAGGATGACCGCGACATCCGGGTGCGGGATCCGGTCCAGGCCGTCCTCGACCTGGCCGTCGAGATCGAGGGACTCCGCCCCGATGACGGCCGCGTTGGTCAGCTCGACCGACCGTCCGCTGATCGCCGCGATCCCCGTGGCGATGATCGCCCCGATGGTCTGACGAGCGTTCTCGGCGCCCATCCCCTTGGCCGTGGAGTCGCCGAGCATGAGCACGTGGACCGGATCTCCCGGCCCGAATCCATACCTCCCCGAGTCATCGGGTGCGCCCTCGAACGGCCGTCCGACGATGCGCCGGGCCATCAGGGCCTCGGCCCGGATGAGCCCATAGCCCAGCAGGCTGAGCACTCCTAGTCCGGCCATCCCCATGCCCCCGCCGTATGCCGCCGTCTGCGCGATCCGGCGCGCGCGCCGTGCTCGCCCCATACCCGACCCTCCTGACACCCTCGCGTCCTCAACCGTAACGCGTCGAGT
>JAKDLQ010000237.1 GCA_030452775.1 Micrococcales bacterium
CCTCACGGGCGGCCTATCGGGGCTCGGGTGGCGCGGGTCATCGTCGCCAGATCCCCGGGGGCGAGCTCGATGTCGAAGCCGCGCCGTCCCCCCGAGACGTAGATCGTCGCAAACTCGCCTGCCGTGTCGTCGAGCACGGTCGGCAGGGCCCGTCGCTGGCCGAGCGGAGAGATCCCGCCGACGACATAGCCGGAGCTGCGCTCGGCCGCGGCCGGGCCGGCCATGGACACGTTCTTGACGCCGAGCGCGGCGGCCACCGCCTTGAGATCGAGCGTGCCGGTCACCGGGACGATACCGACGCCGAGGCCGGCGCCTGTGTCGACGAGCAGGGTCTTGAACACCCGCTTCGCCGACACGCCGAGCATCGCAGCCGCCTCGAGGCCGTAACCGGCGGCGGCCGGATCGTGCTCGTAGGTGTGCCGCACGTAGGGCACTCCCGCGCGATCGAGCGCGATCGTCGCCGGAGTGGCTGGTCCGGCGCCCCGCCGTCCCCGGTCCCGGGACCTCTCGGAGCGGATGCGTGCGGCCACGCCTCAGTGTAGGTGGATGCCGTAGTCCTCGCCCTCGCGTGAGCGAGTGCGTGACGACGACACAGCCCAGCGGCATACGTTGTGTCCGTGCGCCGACTGCTGCTCGCCCTCGGGAGTGGGGCAGCGCTCTGCCTCGCCTTCCCGACGTTCGATGTCTGGGTGGCCGCCCCGGTCGCCCTCGCAGTCCTCGCCTGGGCGCTGACCGGGGTCCGCCCCAGGGTGGGATTCGCCCTCGGCCTGGCGGCCGGCCTGGCCTTCTTCGTCCCCACGCTGCAGTGGTCGGGGATCTATGTCGGCGCCCTGCCCTGGCTGGCCCTGTCGACGCTCGAGGCGCTCTTCGTCGGGCTGGCCGGTGGACTCTACGCATGGCTGAGCCGGACCGGACGGGTGCGCCCGCTCGCCTTCGCGCTCGTCTGGATGGTCACCGAGGGGCTGCGGGGGAGAGCTCCCTACGGCGGCTTCCCCTGGGTCAAGCTCGCGTTCGGGCAAGCCGACTCGCCCTACGGACCGCTCGTGGCGCTCGGCGGAGCGCCTTTCGTCGGCTTCGTCATCGCCCTCGTCGCGGGACTGCTCGCCCTCGCCGCCTCTCGAGTGCTGTCCCGTATGCCGCTGCGCTCGCTGGTCACGCCGGTCGCGCTCGCGCTCGGTCTCACCGTCGCCGGGCTGGCGGTGCCACTGCCGACCGGCGGCCCCACCGCCGCGTTCCTCGGAGTGCAGGGCAACGTGCCCAGGCCAGGCCTCGACTTCAACGCGGAGCGGCGGGTCGTGCTCGACAACCATGTCCGGGCGACGCTCTCCGCAGCCGATGACATCCGGGCCGGACGGGCCCCGCAGCCGGACCTCGTGATCTGGCCCGAGAACGCCTCGGACATCGATCCGCTGCGCAACCCCGACGCCAAGGCCGAGATCCTCGACACGGTCGAGCAGGTGAAAGCCCCGCTCATCGTGGGCGGGCTGCTCGAGGGGCCAGGCGATAACCTCTCCAACGTCTCGCTGCTCTTCGAGCCGGGCCGGGGCAACACCGACATCTACGTCAAGCAGCACCCGGTGCCCTTCGCCGAGTACATCCCCGACCGCGCTTTCTGGCGGATCGTCAGCACCGAGGTCGACCTCGTCCGGCGTGACTTCGTCGCCGGGCACGGGCCGGGGGTCTTCGACGTCCCGGCTGCCGGCGGGCAGGAGATCCGGGCCGGCATCGCGATCTGCTTCGAGGTCGCCTACGACGACATCATGCGCGACACGGTGCGGGCCGGGGCCAACGTCCTGGTCGTGCAGACGAACAACGCAACGTTCGGCTTCACGGCAGAGTCGCCGCAACAGCTGGCGATCAGCCGGTTGCGCGCGATGGAGTTCGGACGGTCGGTCGTGCACGTGTCGACGGTGGGACAGAGCGCTCTCATCACCCCGGACGGAACTGCGCACCAGGTGACATCGTTGTTCACTCAGGCGCTGGTCCGCGGTGCCCTACCATTGCGGGACGCGACGACCATCGCGACCCGAGTCGGTGCGGCACCGGAGTGGGTCGCGACCGGTGCCCTGTTGGTGCTCATGGGCGTGTCCTTGCTGGGACGGCCAGTGACGGGCGGCGCCTCGACGAAGGATGAGGATGACGACGACGAACCGTGAGCCGATCGGCCGGGTGGCCGTGCTCATCCCGACGTACAACGAGCGCGAGAACCTCCCGCTCGTCGTTGCCCGGGTGCGCGCCAGCGTGCCCGACGCCGACATCCTGGTGCTCGACGACAACTCGCCGGATGGCACGGGCGCGATCGCCGACCGCCTCGCCGCAGACGACCCCCGGATCGCGGTGCTGCACCGGGCCGCCAAGCAGGGCCTCGGCAAGGCCTATCTCGCCGGCTTCGAGCGGGCGCTGCTCGAAGGTTACGACGCCATCATCGAGATGGATGCCGACGGCTCGCACCAGCCTGAGCAGCTCCCGTCGCTGCTCAGCGCGCTCGCCGAGGCCGACGTGGTCATCGGCTCACGGTGGATCCGCGGAGGGGCGGTCCGGAACTGGCCGGTCCACCGCAAGGCGCTCTCCGTCGCCGCCAACATCTACACCAAGGTGCTTCTCGGGATGCGGGTCAACGATGCCACGGCGGGCTTCCGGGCCTACCGGTCGAGTGCCTTGCGCACGATGGGACTGCATGGGGTCGAGTCGCAGGGCTACTGCTTCCAGGTCGACCTGACGATGCGCGCGGTCCGTGCCGGGCTCACGGTGATCGAGGTGCCGATCACCTTCGTCGAGCGCGAGATCGGGGCCTCCAAGATGGGCAAAGACGTCATCCGGGAGGCGCTGACGAGCGTCACCCGCTGGGGGGTGGAGCACCGGGCCGGCCAGGTGCGCTCGGCGGTCTGTCGCGCAGGCGCCCGGGACAAGCGGACCGCCACGGAGTCGAGTCGCCGATGAGCACCGCCCCACGCCCTCGCCGCAGCCGCCTGCAGCCCACCCGCCTGGCGCTGCTCGGCCTCGTGCTGCTCGTCCTGCTCGAGGTGCTCGCCGCCCGTTTCATCGGGGGCCTGATCGGCGCGCTGCCCACGCTGCTGCTGCTCATGGCGCTGTCGGCGCTCGGGCTGGTCGTCATCAGCCGCGGAGGCGGGCGGGCCTGGCGCGCCCTCGGTCAAGCACTGCAACAGGGCCGGATGCCGGCGCGCGAGCTGGCCGACGGGATCGTCGTGCTCGTCGGCGGCCTGCTGCTCGTCGTCCCCGGGTTCATCACCGCCCTCCTGGGGCTGCTGCTGGTCCTGCCGGTCACCCGGCCGATCGCGCGCACCCTGCTGGAGGCGGGGATCGCGAAGCGGATCGTCACGTCGACGGCGTTTCCCGGCGGCCCCTCGGTGACCGACCGGCCGGCTGGTCCGGGCGGCCAGACCGGTCCGACCCGTCCGACCGGTCCCTCCCAGTCGACGGCGAGCGACGAGGTCATCGAGGGCGAGATCATCGACGATCCCCCTGACGGGACGAACTGACGGGACGAACTGACGGGACGAACTGACGGGACGAACTGACGGGACGAACTG
>JAKDLQ010000238.1 GCA_030452775.1 Micrococcales bacterium
GCCTGGGGGGGGATGCCGGGGCCCCGGTCTTCCTGGGTTCTCCCCCCCGGGCCGCGGGGGCGGGGGGCGACGGGGGCCATGCCCCAGACAGCCCACCGGAAGACGGCTTGACCGGCCATGCCTATGGTCGGCCACACCGACGGGTCCTGCTCTCCGGGCGTGCTGGAGTCGCGCAGGTCGGTCCACGGCGGCTGCTGCGAGATGGTCTCGTGCTTGTCGCCCTCAGAGCCCCACACGGTGCGCCCGATCCCCGGGATGTCGGATCGTCCGACGACGGCCGCGCCGGCCCCGTCGCCGAAGATGAACGCGGTGCCGCGGTCGTACTCGTCGGTGAAGTCGGACAGCTTCTCGACGCCGATGACCAGCACATGGTCCACGGAGCCGGAGCGGACCATGTCGCTGGCGAGGCCGATGCCGAAGCAGTAGCCGGCGCAGGCGGCGGAGATGTCCATCGCCGGCGCACTGGACCCGAGTCGGTGCGCCAGTTCCGGTGCCGCGGCGGGAGTCTGGTAGGGGTGGGTGACCGTGGCGAGCAGGATGAAGCCGAGCTGGTCGGCTGTGATCCCGGCATGCTCCATCGCCTGGCGGGCGGCAGCCTCGGCCATGTCGATGACGCTCTCCTCCGGCGCCGCCCGGTGCCGGCTGATGATGCCGGACCGCTCACGGATCCACTCGTCGCTTGAGTCGATCTTGTCGACGAGCTCGGCGTTGGTGACGACCCGCTCGGGCCGGTAGGCGCCGACGCCTAGGACTCCCGAGTGCTGGACCGCCTCGGGGATGGTGATGGCGCCGGTGCCCTTGGGGGCGACGGGCGAGAGGATGGTGCTCACGGTTGGGCCTCTTCCGAAGACGGGTTGGTGGCCGGCACACCAGTGTCGGTCTGGTCAGGGCGACGGGTTGCGCCGCCGTCGTCGTGGGTGCTGCCCTCGCGGGAGCCGTGCTCGCGGACGAGCGAGCAAGCGGCCTCGAGGTCCTCGGGGGCCTTGAGCGCGACGGCAGGCACGCCCTTCATGGCGCGCTTGGCGAGTCCGACGAGGGTTCCCGCCGGAGCGAGCTCGATGATGCCGGTGACCCCGAGCTCGAGCAGGGTATGCATGCACAAGTCCCAACGCACCGGGTTGCTCACCTGGCCGACGAGTCGGCGAAGGGTGTCCGTGCCGTCGGCGACGAGCTGCCCGTCGGCATTGGACAGCAGCGGTGCCGTCGGGTCCTGTGGGCTCAGCGTGGCCGCGAGCTCGGTGAGGACCTCGACCGCGGGCGACATGTGGGTGGTGTGGAAGGCTCCGGCAACCTCAAGGGGCCTGATCCTGGTGCGGGCGGGTGGGTCTGCCGCGAACGCCGCGAGCTGCTCCAGCGTTCCAGCGGCGACGATCTGGCCGCCCCCGTTGTTGTTGGCGGGTGTCAGTCCGTGGCGTTCGATCGCCTCCAGCACGTCGTCGGCTACCCCACCGAGGACGGCCGACATGCCGGTCGGAGTCACCGCACTCGCGGCTGCCATCGCCCGGCCACGCTCCCGGACGAAGATCATCGCCTGCTCTGCCGTAAGCACCCCCGCTGCCGCTGCAGCCGTGAGCTCGCCGACCGAGTGGCCCGCCCACGCCCCGACGGCGGTCCTGTCGGTGGACGCTGGCGCGGCTCCATCCTGGGCGGCCCCGGCGTCCCGGGACAGGGCGTCGAAGAGGGCGCGCAGCGAGACGAGGCCGGCCGCCACGATGAGCGGCTGGGCGATCGCGGTGTCCTTGATCGTCTCGGCGTCCGACACCGTGCCGTGGGCGAGCAGGTCGAGACCGGCAGCAGCCCCGAGCGACTCAACCTGGTGGCGTATGCCGTCCAGTTCGAGCCAGGGCGCGAGGAAACCGGGGGTCTGGGAGCCCTGTCCGGGGCAGACGATCGCTAGCACCTACTCACCTTCTCCTGTCTTGGCCTCTCGTGTCGCCTCGGAACGTCACGAAGTCCCACCTCATCCATTGGATGATTCCTCCAACTGTCGCACAACTTGGTGTCGAGCCGTCGCACGCTCTGCGGCGACGAGTCGACCGAGGCCGAGGCCGACTCGCGCCGACCACGCATCTCGGGGCGTCGTCAGGTCGTAACCGGTGATCATGCTGATGCGGCCCAGGCGATAGCGGACGGTGTTGGCGTGAACGAACAGTGCGCGTGCCGTGGCCTCCAGGGAGCCACCCACCTCCAGGTAGCACTGCGCCGTATCGAGCAGCTGCGCCTGGTTCGCCTCGGTCAGCGGGCGATGGATCCGTTCGATGAGGATGCGCCGGGCCGGTTGGTCCCCGTCGAGCGCTCGTTCCGGCAAGAGTTCGTCCGCCGTGACGACTCTCGGCGCATCGGGCCAGGCGGTGGAGGCAGCGAGACCGCTCAGGGCGGCGCGGGCCGACCGCCCCGCGGCGAACAGGTGCGGCACCGTCGGGCCCACGACGACCGGCCCCTCGGCGAAGCAGTCAGCGAGCTCCCGGACCACGCTGAGCGGATCCTCCGTGCCGCCGATGATGGTGATGAGACGGTTGCGTTGGACGATGGCGAGCGACTCCACGCCGAGCTGGGTCGCGGACCGGCGGAGTCGGTCGACGGCGACAGTGGCGCCCGACTCGAAGGGACGCGCCCCTATCGGTGGGGTTTGGCCCACGACGAAGGTCACGTTGGCGACCTGTCCCCAGCCGAGCGCCGAGGCACGGGACCGGATCGATTCGTCGGCCTCGCCGCGTAGGACCGCATCGACGACGAGGGCTTCGAGCCGCGCATCCCACGCGCCGCGGGCCTCGGCTGCGCCGGCATACACCTCGGCCGTGCCGAAGGCGATCTCGCGTGAGAAGCGCAGGACCGACTCGCGCAGCAGCTGCTCGTCACCGGGGGCCGCAAGCAGCTCGACCCGCGACTCCACGACATCGACGACGGTGCGGACCAGGTCGATGGTCTGGCGCAGGCTGACCGACCGTGTCAGCTCCTGCGGGGCGATGGCGAAGATCGATGCGGTCGATGGTGCGATCTCCCCGCCTGCGTGCAGCCATCGGAGGAACTCGGAGATGCCGGCCTGGGCGACCAGGCCTACCCACGACCGTTCTCCGGCGGGCAGCTCGCGGTACCACTCGTGCGTCTCCATCTGCCGAGCGGCGGCGGTGGCGAGGTCACCGGCACTGCGATCCAACGCCCGCGCGGTGTCCCGGGATGGCTCCTGACGCGGACGCAGGCTCACCCCGCCAGCCTACGGGGCGGGGTCACCGTCTTGTAGGGACTGAACAGCACGTCGGCCAGGAGGGGCGGGATCAGTCGGTGCCGAACTCCATGGCGGCCCGGTCGAGCAGGTCGTCCTGCTCATCGACATTCGCCGCGGCCGGGTTCGCGGCGATGGCGGCCGCGCCGCCGGGGGTGAGCTCGCCGACAAGCGCCCGGGAATCTGCGCCGAGAAGGCCTTGAGCGGCATACTGCTCCAGCTTGGCGCGCGAGTCGGCGATGTCGAGGTTGCGCATCGTCAGCTGGCCGATGCGGTCGACGGGGCCG
>JAKDLQ010000239.1 GCA_030452775.1 Micrococcales bacterium
CATCCGGGGTGGGGAGAACGTCTACCCCCGTGAGATCGAGGAGTTCCTCTACACCCACCCCGATATCCTCGACGCCCAGGTCATCGGCGTCCCCGACGAGAGGTACGGCGAGGAGCTGTGCGCCTGGATCCGGATGAGGGACGGGGCGACCCCGTTGACCGCCGAGACGCTGCGCGACTTCTGCACCGGTCAGCTGGCGCATTACAAGATCCCCCGCTATGTCGAGATCGTCGAGGAGTTCCCGATGACCGTGACGGGGAAGATCCGCAAGGTGCAGATGCGCGAGGAGACGAGCAAGCGGCTGGGCCTGTCCTGAGGCGTTGCCTCAGGTCCCGACTCGTCATGCGATGTGCAGGCAGGTGCAGGCCAGGTGCCGGCCAGGTGCAGTCCCGGCCCGGTTGGCGCGTCGCATCCCGGGGGGCACCGTCTCGGGGCAGTAGGTTTGCTGCCGAGAGATTGGTTTCCCGAATGCGAGAGGTCTCAGTATGTCCGACACCGTCAAGACGATCTTGTGGATTGTGCTCGCCCTCATCGTCATCGCGCTGCTCATCCGGTGGTTCATGAGGTCGGCGGCCAGGCGACGTGAGCTCGAGACGCGTCGTCTCGACACGGCCAGTCTTCGGGCTCCAGCACAGGAGAGCACGCCCTCGGCGCCGAGCAGTTTGGAGCGTGCCTCATCGGCCGGGGTGAGCGCAGTGCCGTCTCAGCCGGTCGTGGATACCCAGCCTCCGGTCGTGGATACCCAGCCTCCGGTCGTGGATACCCAGACAGAGGTGGATGCCCAGACAGAGGTTGGCGGGCTCGGGACCGACGAGGGGGGCGACGAGTTCGAGGCGAGCCCCGCCCCGGTTGCTTCGTCGGTGACGGACGCCCCTCCGGCCGCAGTCGGTGCGGGTGCGGCTGCGGGTGCGGTCGGCTCGGGTGCGGTCGGCTCGGCGGCGTTCGCCATCGAGGAGGACGAGCCTGACCTCGCTGACGCCGACGACCCCTTTGCCGACGCCGACACCCACACCGATGCCGAGGTGGGGGATGCTTCGCATCCCGAGGTAGATGGTGGCGGCCTGCCCGTCGCGCAAGGCGCGCAGCAGGCCGAGAGTGCCGATGACCTCGACTGGGTCAATGGGCCCATCGAGGACAGCGAGACTGTCGAGCTGGACGAGGCACAGGTCCGCGCGGACCCCCAGGCTGCCGACTGGATCAACGAACCCGCGGCCGACGAGTCGCCGGGCAGCGAGGAGGGCAGCGTGAACGCTTCGCTCGGCGAGGAGCAGACCCCTCAGCCGGTCATCGCCGACACGCCCGAGGGCCGCGAGGTCTCGAGGTTCGACGAGGTGAGAGACGGTGGATACGGCCCCGGCTCGGCGGCTCCGATCGCCGATGGGGCGAGGCCTCTCGATCACCCGGTCAAGGCCTGGCGTGACACCATGACGTACGTGCTACCGGGCGGGGCCGGCTACGACGGGACCGCTCCGGATGTGTGGTTCTTCGACGAGGCGGCCGCGCGTCGGGCCGGCTTCCGGAGCGGCCGGGGCTGAGCGCGCCCCGCCCGGCCCGCACGCTCGACTTGCGGCACTCCCGGGCAACACACCGAGCAGTGAGCAACTCCAACTGGCTATTAGCGGTGGGGTTGCTCACTGCTCGGTGTGTTGCCGCAGAACTCGGCTCCTAGACTTGCCCGCATGGTCTCCCCGCTCGTCGCGCTCACCCCCGAGATCCAGTCCGCCATCGCAACCGCACTCGGCGACGACTTCCGCGACGTGGACCCGGTGCTGCGCCCGTCGCAGTTCGCGGACGTGCAGGCCAACGCAGCGTTGGCGCTCGCCAGGAGAGTCGGCGCGCCGCCGCGCGACGTTGCCGCCATGATCGTCGACGCTCTCGACCTCGACGGCATCGCGGAGACCGTCGCGGTGAGCGGTCCCGGCTTCATCAACGTGACGTACTCCGACAGCTGGCTTGAGTCGCTGCTCAGCGAGGTCGAAGCGGACGAGCGGATCGGCGTGCCGGTCGAGGAGCGGCAGAACATTCCCATCGACTACTCGTCGCCGAACGTCGCCAAGGAGATGCATGTCGGCCACCTCCGGACGACGATCGTCGGTGACTCGCTGGCGCGGATCCTCGAGCATCTCGGGCACCACGTCATCCGGCAGAATCACATCGGCGATTGGGGGACGCCCTTCGGCATGCTCATCGAGCACCTCCTCGAGGTGGGTGAGAACGCAGCCGAGGTGAACGTGCTCGTCACCGACCCCAACGCCTTCTATCAGGCGGCCCGGGCGAAGTTCGACGCGGCCGAGCAGGCCGAGCCTGCCGGCAGCGCAGGCGATTTCGACGCTCGCTCCAGAGCACGGGTGGTCAAGCTGCAGGCCGGTGACAAGGAGACGCTGGAGCACTGGGACCGACTCGTCGGGATGTCCAAGGCCTACTTCAACAGGGTCTACACGACTCTCGGGGTGACGCTGACAGATGGCGACCTCGCGGGGGAGTCGATGTACAACGACGAGCTCGCCGCCATCTGCGACGAGCTCGAGCGCAAGGGCATTGCGACGATGTCCGAGGGCGCCCTCTGTGTCTTCCTCGACGGCTATACCGGTCGGGAGGATCAGCCGGTGCCGCTCATCATCCGCAAGTCGGACGGCGGGTATGGCTATGCGACAACGGACCTCGCGACGATCAAGTACCGGGTGGCCAGACTCGGGGCACACCGGGCGCTCTATGTCATCGGTGCGCCGCAGGCACTACACCTCAACATGGTGTGGGACACCGCGCGCAAGGCTGGTTGGCTGCCGAACGACGTCACCCCCGTCCACGTCCAGATCGGCAACGTCCTCGACAAGGATCGCAAGATCCTCAAGACGCGCTCGGGCAGCTCGCTTCGGCTCATGGCGCTGCTTGAGGAGGCCGTCGACAAGGCGCGCGCGCTCATCGACGAGACCCGGCCAGACCTGTCGGAAGGCACGCGTGCGACGATCGCCCATCAGGTGGGGATCGGCGCGGTCAAGTACGCAGACCTGTCGGTGGCCCATGGCAGCGAGTACGTCTTCGACCTCGATCGGATGGTGGCGCTCACCGGCAACACCGGGCCCTACCTGCAGTACGTCGGTGCCCGGGTCCGATCGATCTTCCGGCAGGCCGGACGCGACCCGCTCGCCCAGCACGCGCCGATCCTCATCGGCGAGAGGCACGAGAGGGAGCTGGTCAAGGCGTTACTCGGCTTCGGTGAAGTCGTCACCGCTGTCGGCAGCGAGTATGAGCCGCACCGGCTCTGCGGATACCTCTTCGACCTTGCCCAGACATTCTCCGCCTTCTACGAGAACTGCCCCGTCATCAAGGCCGAACTGGACGAGGTGAAGGAGTCCCGTCTGACCCTGTGCGCGCTCGTGCTGCGGACCATGACGACCGGTCTGGACCTGCTCGGCATCGAGTCGCCCGCACAGATGTGACGCGAGCCGAGCGCGTCCTGGTCCTCCCGTCCTGGTCCTCCCGTCCTTCCTCACTCGAGTGGCGGCG
>JAKDLQ010000240.1 GCA_030452775.1 Micrococcales bacterium
CCAGCGGCAGCACAGTTGCCAGAAGCCGGACCAGGCCGGGTTCGGCGCGCGCAAGCGGGTCAGGTCGGCTGCAACATCGACCTCTGATGGCCCTGAACTCGCTGAGGTCACTGAGGTCACATCGGCAGCGGACGTCGAGGCCGCTGAAGTGCCTGAGGCAGCGAGCGAGCCGGCGGACAGGCTGGCGGTACAGGCCACTGGATCGGGGGTCGACACCGTCGCGTCCGAAGCGGTCGTCCTTCCCGAGATCGTTGGCGTCGTGGTCGACGCAGACGCCGAGGTGCGCCAGGATTCCTCGGATGCGTTGGGCCTCGCGGTTAGCCCGGCTACCGCGGAGGAGGGCGATGGGCCCGAGGCATCGGCCGCGTCGAGCTTCAGCGTGCTCTTCCAGCCACCCGAGCCGCCCGCAGCGGCGGAGACCCGAAGCACCCGTCGTCGGACCGAGCCGGTCGAGGACGCAGACGGGCGCGAAGCCAGCGGGGCCGGGGGCGACACAGATGCTCGCACCGCGGCGGGCGCGGACGATCGAGCCAGCGATGCCGCCGATGCGGGGGCTGCCGGCCCGAGCAGCGACGACAGCAAGGACGATGAGCCCAGCACGCGCCGATCACGTCGCCGTCGCGGCGGCAAGGGGCGCCGCGGCCGTGCTGCGGCCGAGACCGACGCGGGGGACCATGAGAGTCCGGTCAAGGCCAGCGGCGAACGTTCGGGTGACTCGGACGACACCGAACGGTCCGGAACGCCAGCGTCCGACGATGCGAAGAGTGCCAAGCATGAGGACGGGGACGGCGGCTCCGATGACGAGGCTGGTCCGAGCCGCCGTCGCCGGAGACGTCGACGGGGCGGCTCATCCGAGTCGGGCGGCGAAGCCAGTGGAACGAGTGGTTCCAGCGGGTCAGGCCGCTCCCGCGCGTCACGGGCCCAGAGCGACGAACCCACCGCTGTCCGGGGTTCGACCCGTCTCGAGGCGAAGAAGCAGCGCCGCCGCGAGGGCCGCGAGGCCGGCCGGCGACGCACGATCATCACCGAGGCCGAGTTCCTGGCGCGGCGCGAGTCGGTCGAGCGCGTCATGGTGGTGCGCAACAAGGAGGGTCGCACCCAGATGGGCGTCCTCGAAGATGGTGTGCTCGTCGAGCACTACATCGATCAGGCGACCAACGTCTCCATGGCCGGCAACATCTACCTCGGACGCATCCAGAACGTGCTCCCGTCGATGGAGGCGGCGTTCGTCGACATCGGTAAGGGCCGCAACGCCGTGCTCTATGCGGGCGAGGTCAACTGGGATGCGGCCGGTCTCGACGCCAACCAGCCGCGCCGGATCGAGCAGGCACTGAGCGCCGGCCAGCCGGTCCTCGTCCAGGTGACCAAGGACCCGATCGGGCACAAGGGCGCTCGCCTCACCTCGCAGATCTCGTTGCCCGGCCGCTACCTGGTCTATATCCCGAACGCCCAGATGACCGGCATCTCCCGCAAGCTCCCAGAGGGTGAGCGAGCCCGCCTCAAGAAGATCCTCCGCGAGGTGGTGCCCAGCGGCGGAGGCGTCATCGTCCGTACGGCCGCCGAGGGGGCAAGTGAAGATGACATCCGCGCTGACGTCGGGCGGCTCACTGCCACCTGGGAGGACATCGAGGCACGGGCCGAGGCCGCGTCCAAAGCCAAGGCCGGCAAGTCCAAGGGCAAGAAGCAGAATGGCGGGACCGGCTCGAGTGCTTCGGGCAGCGCGCCGATGCTGCTGCATGGCGAGCCCGACCTGACCGTCCGGGTCATCCGCGACGTGTTCAACGAGGACTTCAAGGAGCTCGTCGTCTCCGGTGAGCAGGCGTGGCAGGAGATCTACCCCTACATCACGACAGTGGCTCCGGACCTGGCCGATCGCGTGACGAAGTGGACCGGCACGGAGGATCTCTTTACCCATCACCGGGTCGATGAGCAGATCGCCAAGGCGATGGACCGCAAGGTGTGGCTGCCCTCGGGCGGCTCACTCGTCATCGACCGGACCGAGGCGATGACCGTTGTCGACGTCAACACCGGCAAGTTCATCGGCTCTGGTGGCAACCTCGAGGAGACGGTCACCAAGAACAACATCGAGGCCGCCGAAGAGCTCGTCCGTCAACTGCGACTTCGCGACATCGGCGGCATCATCGTCGTCGACTTCATCGACATGGTGCTCGAGTCCAACCGCGAGCTCGTCGTCCGCCGGCTGCTCGAGTGTCTCGGCCGGGACCGCACGAAGCATCAGGTCGCGGAGGTGACCTCGCTCGGCCTCGTCCAGATGACGCGCAAGCGAGTCGGTTCCGGGCTCATCGAGGTGTTCTCGGAGACCTGCGAGCACTGCAACGGTCGCGGCTTCGTCATCCACACCGACCCGGTCGACCAAGGCGGTGAGGGACAGTCGGGCACGTCCAGCGCCGTTCGCGGCCGTCGCGGCCGTCGTGGTGGCGGCTCCAGCGGCTCGGACGGCCCGGGCGACACCAGTGCGTCCGCATCGGGCCAGGCCGGGCCTGCTCGCGTCCCGTCCGGACCGACGGCAGCACAGATCGCGGCGACCGCGCATGCTGCGGCGATGAAGACGGCCGCTGCTGCGGCGGCAGCCGCGCACTCCGGTATGGCGACGGCTGCCGCGCCGCCCGAGGGCGGGGCGCCACAGGCCGCGACGAAGGATGCCTCCCCAGCGCCTACGTCCGCGACGGACGACGCAGCGCTGGGATCGACAGCAGCGCCCGAGGGCGAGCGGTCCGAGGGCGCCCCCCACGTCGCGGTCGCCGATGCCCCTGAGGGCGAGGCCGACGACACCGCCGGAACACCGGCCGAGCTCGAATCCGAGCGTCCCGACGCTGCCGACATCGCAGCTCCCGAGCCGGCGTTCACCCGGGCCGAGCACCCTAGGCCGCGGCGTCGACGCGGACGGGTCGTGGCTCCTGCCGGGCCGCCGAGGCATGTCGCGACGCCCACGGCTTCGCCCGGTCAGACCGGGACCGGATCGTCGTGACCTCGGTTTGTTGATCGTGGGCCTCGGCCGGTAGTGTAGATCCTCGGTGCGCCCACCGGGCCCGTGTCGACGGGCCGGTTCCGAAAGCGGCTGCCGATCCTGATGAGAGAGCGAGTCCCACTGTGTACGCGATTGTTCGCGCTGGCGGTCGCCAGGAGAAGGTGTCGGTGGGCGATGTCCTGCTCATCGACAAGGTGACGGGTCAGGCCGGCGATGCTCTCGAGCTCACGCCGCTGCTTCTCGTTGACGGTGCAAACGTCACATCCGATGCCGACACGTTGTCCACGTCGTCCGTCACCGCCGAGGTGGTCAAGGCCGCCAAGGGACCCAAGATCGTCATCATGAAGTTCAAGAACAAGACCCGCTCTCGCAAGCGCCAGGGCCACCGGCAGCAGCTGACCCAGATCAAGATCACCGGGATCACCGCGTGATCGAGGCCTGCGGCTCACAGTTCTTACGAAGGAGCAACTGACATGGCACACAAGAAGGGTGCGTCCTCGTCCCGCAACGGGCG
>JAKDLQ010000241.1 GCA_030452775.1 Micrococcales bacterium
TTGACAGCCCGGTGGCAGGATGTCGAGGAAGGGACAGAATGGAGGTATGGACCACGAGCGATGGGAGCAGAGCGATGCGTGAGTTGCGCCCGTTGACGCCTGATCGGGTCCCGGACCTCGTGGGAGCCTGCGCTCCGTGCACGTTCTGGCAGACGGTTCCCCGCAACGGTCACCGCGAGACCGCGGACCCGCAGGGACTCCTTGCCGAATGGGTGGCGCAGGTGACATCGGAGTGGGCGCCACCTGGCCGGATCGCCTACGTCGACGAGCACCCGATGGGGCACGTCATCCTCGCGCCGGCCGGTCAGGTATCGCGGCTGGCAACCTTCCCCACTGCCCCCGGGGACCCGTCCACCCTCATCCTCGTCACGGTCTGCACGGCGGACGCCCGTCATGACGGGAGGCTGCGCAAGGCGCTCGTGCAGGCGGCGGTCAAGGACGCCCTGCGCGCCCGGGTGCGATCGCTCGAGGCCATCGGCGCCCGGCCGCTCGCCGTCGGTCGCCACACCTGCGTGCTCGAGGTCGGCTTCCTCGAACGGGTGGGCTTTCACGTGGAGCGTGATCACCTCACCTACCCTCGGCTGCGGATGGATCTGCGTAGCGTCGTCACGCTGAAGGACGAGGCGACCGAGCGGATCGCTCGCGCCCTCGTCCGGCTGCCCGGCGCGCGGCATGTTCCCACGCACCCCGGCGGCGCCACCCGGGCCCGGTCGACGCGCTAGGCGTCCCGGCGCTTGTGCGTCGAGCCGCTGTGGTCAGTCCCACATTCTGGTTTCGGCGAGGCAGAAGCGGTTCGTTGCAGCGCTATTTCGCCTGAACGAACCCTGATCGCCAGCATGAACCGTGATCGCCGCGTCGACCCGCTGGGCCCCGTCAGTCGACCGCGTCCGCGCGCAACCGTTCGAGGTGGGCCAGCAGGTCACCGAGCCGCAGCACCCCGGTATGCCCCGTGTCCGCCTCGCCGAGGTACAACCGCTGGAGTGCGACGACGATGCCCTCGGCGATCCCGTCCAGCGTCTGCGGCTGCGCGAGCAGGGCCGCGTCCTCGGGGTGACTGAGGTAGCCGACATCGATGCGCACCGCCGGCATCCGGGTGCGTCGCAGCAGGGTCCAGGTCCGCGCGTGGATGCGGAGGTCGGTGAGTCCGGTGCGGGCCACGAGCTCGCGCTGCACCAGGTCGCTGAAGCGCTCGCCGATGACGGACCATCCGGCATGGTCGGCATGCCCGTAGAAGGAGGTGGCGATGCCGTGCCCCGATGAGCTGGCCGTGTGGTCGCTGTGCAGCGACAGCATGAGGTCGGCTTCACAGGAGTTGGCGAAGGCCGCCCGATCCTCCTCGGAGCCGCCGTCGGTGCGAGCGGTCCTGGTGAAGACGACACTGACGCCGTGCGCAGACAGGCGCCCCTCGACGAGTCGGGCGATGGCGAGGCACAGCCCCGCCTCGTCGACTCCGTTACCGGCGACGGCACCCCGGTCCGCGCCGCCGTGGCCGGGGTCGAGCACGATGGTGCGCCCAGCCAGGCTGTACCCGCTACGGCGCAGGTGCTCGCGTTCGCGGAGCGCGTTGGCCGAGCCGCCGCGGACGCTCCGCTCGATGCCGGCAAAGGAGCGCATCGTCTCCGGCCCGACCGTCCCGTCGCTGTGCAGCCCGACGGCGGACTGGAACGCACGGACCGCCCCTTCGGTCTCCGGGCCGAGGATGCCGTCGACCTTCCCGAGCTGGAAACCGAGCTGGAGGAGGCGTTCTTGCAGGTGGACGACGTCGTCACCCTCGATGAAGTGCTCCGGTACGTATCTCAGCACGCGATCACCGAGGCTCCAGCGTGCCCCGTCGAGGACGGCATACGTCGAGCGGCCGACGATGCCATCCACGACGAGCCCACGGCGCTGCTGGAAGGCCCTGACGGCGCGGTCGACCTCTGCGTCGAAGCGCATGCCGGCCCGGTCCTGGAGCGTCCCGCCGGGGTCGCTGCGGAAGCCATCGGGAAGGTCGCCACTGAGGACGAGGCGTTCGCAGACGGCGGCGACAGCCGGCCCGGCATCGCCTCGGCGGAGCACGGCGACGGGCTGCGGCGTCACGGCAGCCCCCTTAGGAGAGGAAGTCCTCGAGCTCGCGCAGCAGCCTGGGCTTCGGGTGTGCGCCGACGATGGTCTTGACGACCTGGCCCTTGACGTAGACGTTGAGCGTGGGGATCGACGTGATCCCGTACTCCGCGGCCGTCGCTGGGTTGGCGTCGGTGTCGAGCTTGACGATGTCGATCTTGTCCGCGTGCTGAGCGTGGATCTCCTCGAGGATGGGGGCGACCTTGCGACATGGGGCGCACCACGACGCCCAGAAGTCGACGAGGACCGGCTTGTCGCTCGTCAGCACGTCGTCGGCGAAGGACGCGTCGGTCGTTTGCTTGATGTCACCCATGGGTTTCCTTTGCGAGATCGGTTCGTATGCCGCTGAGCGCGGCGGGCGGGAATGGTGCGGTCTTGGGCGCCCCACCGTCAGGCGGTGGCCCCGGAAAGTTCGCTGTGCTGCTCGAGGTCGGCAAGGAAGCGCTCGGCGTCGAGGGCTGCGGAGCAGCCGGTCCCGGCGGCGGTGACGGCCTGCCGGTAGGTGTGATCGACGAGGTCGCCGCAGGCGAACACGCCGGGCACGTTGGTCCGCGTCGTGCGGCCTTCGGCCAGGACGTAGCCCTCGGGGTCGAGGCCGACGACCCCCTTGACGAGCTCGCTGCGAGGGTCGTGGCCGATCGCCACGAACAGGCCGGTGACCGGCAGTTCGCGGGCCTCGCCGGTGAGCGTGTCGCGCAGCGTCAGGCCGGTGAGCTTGCCCTCGCCGTGGAGGCTCTCCACCTCGGAGTTCCAGGCAAAGGAGATCCTGTCGTTGCCGAGGGCCCGATCGGCCATGATCCGGCTTGCCCGCAGCTCGTCGCGGCGGTGAATGACGGTCACGGAGCGGGCGAACTTCGTCAGGAAGGTCGCCTCCTCCATCGCCGAGTCGCCGCCGCCGGCGACCGCGACGTCCTGGTCGCGGAAGAAGAAGCCGTCGCACGTCGCGCACCAGGAGACGCCGTGGCCGGACAGCTCCTTCTCGCGAGGCAGCCCGAGCTCTCGGTAGGCCGAGCCCATCGCGAGGATGACAGCCAATGCCCGGTAGCTGGTGCCTTCGGCGTCGGTGACGGTCTTGACGTCGCCGTCGAGGCCCACG
This sequence comes from Micrococcales bacterium, assembly GCA_030452775.1. Taxonomy (GTDB): domain Bacteria; phylum Actinomycetota; class Actinomycetes; order Actinomycetales; family Dermatophilaceae; genus JAKDLQ01. The sequence goes on from JAKDLQ010000241.1 coordinate 3,200, forward strand.
GCGACGATGTCGTCGGTGATGATCTCGGCGCCGAAGCGCACCGCCTGTGCGCGCATCTCATCCATGAGGTCCGGGCCCTGGATCCCGTCGCGGAAGCCGGGGTAGTTCTCGACCTCGGTGGTGTTCATCAAGGCGCCCCCGGCGGTGACTGCCCCTTCGAAGACGAGGGGGTCGAGGTTGGCTCGTGCCGCATAGATCGCGGCCGTGTAACCGGCCGGTCCAGAGCCGATGATGATGACGTTGCGGACGTCGGACATGTCGCGGTGCTCCCGGGGACGCAGGTG
>JAKDLQ010000242.1 GCA_030452775.1 Micrococcales bacterium
CGGCGCCCTCCTCCTCCAAGACGCCAAGACCACCAAGGTTTAATCGCAAGCTCAGCCTCAGCTCAGCTAAGGGGCCGCTTCATTGCGGGCTCCGCCGCGGTCCGTGCGCGGACCCGCGCGCCGCCCGTGCAGCAGTGCGGTGGTGGCGGTGCGCAGAGCGAGGACGGTCGCCATTGCGGCCGTCGCGGCCTCGTGCCCCTTGTCCTCGGCCGACCCCGGCAGGCCGGCCCGGTCGAGTGCCTGCTCCTCGTCGTCGCAGGTGAGCACCCCGAATCCGATCGGCGTCGCGGTGCGGACAGACACGTCCGTGATACCTGTCGTAGCGGCCTGGCAGACGTACTCGAAGTGTGGCGTGCCGCCTCGGATCACGACGCCGAGCGCGACGATCGCGTCGACATGCTCGGCCAGCGTCGCACACGCGACACTCAGCTCGAAGGTCCCGGGCACCCGCACCACCTCCACCCGGGTGACGCCGGCGTCGCCAAGGGCCCTGCGGGCGCCGGCGAGCAGGCCGTCCATGACACGGGCGTGCCACCTGGCGGCGACGATCGCCACCCGCAGACCTGTCACGTCGATGCTGGCGTCGCTGTTGTCGCTGTTGTTGCTGATGTCGCCGATGCTGATGGTGGGGGCGCCGTCCTTCACTGGTGACTCCTTCAGGCCGTTTCTCGAGTGCGCCGCTCGCTCGCCAACGTGAGGTCGTGACCGAGCCGGTCGCGCTTGGTGCTCAGGTAGTGCGCGTTGTCGCTCCCGACCGGCGTGTGCAGTCGCTCGACAGCGACCACGTCCACGCCGAACCGGCGCATCGCGTCGACCTTCTCGGGGTTGTTGGTGAGCAGGACGACGTGTGTCGCCGCGAGGTCGTGCAGGATCGCTGCGCCGGCGGCATACTCTCGGGCATCGATCGGCAGACCGAGGGCGGTCTGGGCGTCGACCGTGTCGGCGCCCGCATCCTGCTTCGCGTAGGCCCGCAGCTTGTCGACCAGGCCGACGCCACGACCCTCGTGCCCTCCGAGGTAGACGACCACGCCCCCCTCGCGGGCGATCCGCGACAAGGAGGCCTGGAGCTGGGCTCCGCAGTCGCACCGGAGGGACCCGAAGGCGTCGCCGGTCAGGCACTCCGAGTGCAAGCGGGTGAGCGTCGCCCCCGGCCCGAGGCCTTGGGGACTGACGAGGGCGACGTGCTCGTCGCCGGTGAGAACATCGCGGTAGCCGTGAGCCACGAACGTGCCGTAGGCGGTCGGGATCCTCGTGGTCGCCAGACGCTCGACGCGGTCATGCCGCTGCCGCCAGGCGATGAGCGCCTCGATGGTGATGACGGGCAGGTCGAAGTCGGCCCCGATCTGGAGGACTCCGTCGAGGCGCATCATCGCTCCGTCGTCGTGAACGAGCTCCCCGATGATGCCGACGGGCGCGAGACCGGCGAGCCGGGTGAGGTCGACGGTCGCCTCGGTGTGGCCGGGCCGGGTGAGCACACCGCCAGCTCTCGCCCGCAGCGGCAGGACGTGCCCGGGACGGATGAGGTCGGCCGATGTGGACCGCGGATCGGCGAGGACCTGGCTGGTGCGCAACCGATCGGCGGCACTGATCCCGGTGGTCACACCTGTCGCCGCGTCGACCGAGACGGTGTAGGCGGTCCGGAGCGGGTCGCGGTTGTCGGCCACCATGAGGGGCAGATCGAGCCGGTCGGCGATCTCGCTCGTCACCGGGGCGCACAAGTAGCCGGAGGTGTACCGGATCGCCCAGGCCATCCACGCAGCGGTGGCGGTCTCGGCGGCGAGGACGAGGTCACCCTCGTTCTCTCGGTCCTCCGAGTCGAGGACCAGCACCGGGCGTCCGGTGCGCAGCGCCTCGAGGGCCTCGCCGATGCTCGCCAGTCCACGTGTCATGACCTGACCTCCTCAGTGCGCTTCTCGGTGCGCCTATCAGTGAACCCCTCAGTGAGTCTCTCGGTGCGCTCCTCGGTGGGCTTCTCGTGCTCGCGGTCACGCACCAGGAGCCGCTCCACATACTTCGCGAGGATGTCGACCTCGATGTTGACCCGTTCGCCCACGCCCTTGCGTCCGAGCGTCGTCAGCTCGAGGGTCGTCGGGATGAGGGAGACCCCGAAGCCGTCATCGGTCACCGAGGACACCGTCAGTGATACCCCGTCCACCGTGATCGACCCCTTCTCCACGACGTAGCGGGCGAGGGCGGGAGGCAGCGCGAACTCGACCGACTCCCAGCGGTCCCCGGGTATGCGGGCCGTGACCGTCCCTGTACCGTCGACGTGACCTTGGACGACGTGGCCACCGAACCGTCCGTTCGCCGGCATGGCTCGCTCGAGGTTGACCCGGTCCCCAGGCCGCAGCGCCCCGAGCGATGACCGGCGCAGTGTCTCGTCCATGACATCGACGGCGAAGCCCGCCGCGTCGTGCTCGGTGACCGTGAGGCACACCCCGTTGACGGCGATGGAGGCACCGTGCGTCGCGTCCGCGGCGACGAGAGGCCCGGCGATACGCAGCACGGCCGACTGCGTGGCGTGCTCGATGCGCTCGACGGCGCCGAGCTCCTCGATGATTCCGGTGAACATGGTCCTACCTCTCCTCCCCCACCCGCGCTCCATTCGACGTATCTGCGCGTCGTATGTGACGCGCAGATACATCGACCGGGAGCGGGGTCGCATGGATACGGATGTCTCCGCCGATGGGTGCGACGTCGACGAGTGACAGCCGCCGGATGCCGGTGATCGACGCGATGCCGAGATCCGCCACCGCCGCCCGGCCGGAGCCGAGCAGGGCCGGAGCGAGGTAGGCAAAGACCTCGTCAACGAGCCCCGCCTCGATGAAGGCAGCGGCGAGCGTTGGCCCGCCCTCGAGCCATACGTCGCGGATCCCCCTGTCCCACAAGGACGCCAACACGACGTGTGGGTCACGAGTGCGAAGGTGCAGCATCTCACCGGGCGACTCACGCACTCGGGCGCCGGCGGGCACGTCCCGCAGCCCAGCCACGACGCGCAGCGGCTGTCGGACGCGAGCCTGGCCCAGCGGCATACGCACGGTGAGCCTGGGGTCATCGACGAGCACGGTGCCGGTGCCTGCGAGGATCGCGTCGCGCGAGGCGCGCAGGGAGTGCACGTCCGCCCGGGACTGCGCGCCGGTGATCCACCGACTCGTGCCGTCGACGGCCGCCGACCGGCCATCGAGGGTCGCGGCGAACTTCCACGTCACGAGGGGGCGTCGGAGCACCACCGTGCGCATCCAGCGCTCGTTGAGCCTCGCCGCCTCCGCCGCGAGGGCTCCGCCGACGACCTCGATCCCCGCCTCGCGCAACATGGCGGCGCCGCCGGCTGCCACCGGGTTCGGCTCCGGTTGCGCGTAGACGACCCGCGCGACGCCGGCGTCGATGAGGGCCTCGGCGCACGGCCCGGTCCGACCCGTGCGCGCGCATGGTTCGAGCGACACGTATGCCGTCGCGCCCCGGG
>JAKDLQ010000243.1 GCA_030452775.1 Micrococcales bacterium
GCCGGCATCCGGCCGGCCGCGGACCGGCGGAGTGGACCCGGCCTCCAAACCGTCATCCGGAGCATCATCCCGATCGGGCGCCTCGCGTGGCGGGTCGCCCCGCCCCGGGGCGTCCCGTGGCGGGCCTCCCAGAGCGGGCTCCGCGCGGTCAGGCTCTGCGCGGTCAGGCTCTGCGCGGTCAGGCTCTGCGCGGGCGGGCTCGTCCCGTCCCGGAGGAAGCGAGCGTCCGGCGAGCGCGGCCCGGCCCGTCACCGCGCCACCGGTGCCGCCGCCGGCGTCCACCGCCTGGGTCCGTGGCGCCATCCTCCTCGGGATCATCGTCATGCTCGCGGTGACCCTCGTGCCCACGCTGCGCTCCCTCGTCCAACAGAACGGCGATACCCAAGCACTGCGGGCCACGGTCGAGCGGCAGCGCGTCACCGCTGCCCAGCTCGAGCGACAGGCAGCACTGTGGGAGGACCCCGCCTACATCGAGGTCCAGGCTCGCGAGCGGCTGAAGTTCGTCCGGGTCGGCGACCGCGCCTACAGCGTCGTCGACTCGGCCAAGCCGGCGGCGCAGGCACGGCCGGCGCAGGCCCCGGCCGCAGCGGCGCCTATCGCCAACGAGTCCTCCCCGTGGTACGGCCAGGTGTGGCAGTCGATCCAGATCGCCGACCAGCCCGCCGCGGGGCTCGGCGCGAAGTGAGTTCCGTGACATCCCACGCGCCGGTGCCCGCCGACCCGGAGCACGACGACCTCGTGACCGCCGCGCGTCAGCTCGGGCGTCCCGTGCGAGGGGTCGCCGCCGTTGCCCACCGCTGCCCCTGCGGCGAGCCCGATGTCCTGCGCACGCGCCCGCGCCTGCCTGACGGGACCCCGTTCCCGACCACCTACTACGCCACCTGCCCACGGCTGACGGCGGCGATCAGCACGCTCGAAGGTGGCGGGCTGATGGCCGAGATGAGCGCTCGGCTCGTGGGCGACGCGACGCTGCGAGCGGCATACGGCCGGGCCCATGAGCAGTACCTCGCGCGACGCGCCGAGCTCGACGACGTCCCGGAGATCGCCGGCGTCTCGGCGGGCGGCATGCCGACCCGGGTCAAGTGCCTCCATGCGCTCGTCGCGCACTCCCTGGCGGCCGGCCCCGGTGTCAACCCGCTCGGGGACGAGGCGCTCGCCGCCCTGGATGAGTGGTGGCAGCCCACCTCGTGCGCGGCGATCCACGCCGCCCAGGACGCGGCGGTGGCCGATGAGTGAGGGTCGAGGCGCCCCCGAAGGTCTCGTGCGCGTCGGCGCGGTCGACTGCGGCACCAACTCCATCCGCCTGCTCGTCGCCGATATCGACCCGGTCACGCAGACGGTGACCGACGCGGAGCGCCGGATGGAGATCGTCCGGCTGGGTCAGGGCATCGACGAGGCAGGCGTCATCGCGCCGGAGGCGATGGAGCGCACCCTGGCGATGACGAGGGAGTATGCCGCCCAGTGCCGCGCACTTCGGGCCGCTCGGGTCCGATTCGTCGCCACGTCCGCCTCCCGGGATGCTGGCAACGCCGATGAGTTCGTCGCCGGCGTGCGCGCCGCCTTCATCGAGGAGTGGGGCGAGCCGGTCGATCCGGAGGTCATCTCGGGGGACGAGGAAGCCGCCCTGTCGTTCGCCGGCGCGACCGGGGATCTGCGGGCCGGGGGAGTGCCCGGCCCCTACCTCGTCGTCGATCTCGGCGGTGGGTCGACGGAGTTCGTCCGGGGCACGGACCGGGTCCTGGCGGCGCGCTCGGTGGACATCGGGTGCGTCCGGATGAGCGAGCGTCACCTCCTCAGCGACCCGCCGACCGCGTCGCAGATCGCCGCGGCCACCGCCGATATCGACGCGGCGATCGACGTGGCGGCCGAGGCTGTGCCCATCGAGGGGGTGGCCACCCTCGTCGGCGTTGCCGGGACCGTCACGACGATCGCCGCGCACGCGCTCCGGCTCCGGACCTATGACCCGGTGGCCATCCATCTCTCCCGGCTCCCGGTGCCCCAGGTCCTGGAGGCCACCGCCGAGCTGCTCGCGATGACTCGTGCCGAGCTCGCCGCCCTGCCCTACATGCATCCCGGGCGCGTCGATGTCATCGGCGCCGGTGCGCTCGTGTGGAGCCGCATCATCGAGCGGGTGGCATCCGTCTCCGGTGTTGGCCGGGTCGGCCGGGTCGGCCGGGTCGGCGATGTTGGCGATGTCGGCGGGGTGACCGAGGTCGTTGCGTCGGAGCACGACATCCTCGACGGCATCGCCCGCTCGCTCGTGGCGCACTGATCCGCCGCGCGAGGTTGCTGTGAACCGTAGTCCGATCCGTGTCGCCGCCCGGGTCATCGTCAGCCTGGTCGTCGCCGCGGGGGTTCTCGTCGGAGCCCTCGGCACCCTCGCGCTCACTCTCCCACGTCTCGGTGACCCGTCCGGCCGGGTGGGCCTGCTCCTCGTGGCGCTGACCCCGTTGGGCCTCGTCGCGGCGGTCATCCTGTTGGTGTCCGCGTCGGTCGCGGCGCTCCTCATGCGGGTCCGCGTGCGCGGCCGGGCTCCGTCCCGAAGAGGCCACGGGTGGATGGGCGCCTTCGCGTGGAGCCTGGCGGTCGTGGGCGCGCTCGCGGCCGCGCTGCACCTCGCCTGGCTCGCGCCGCTCTATGTGGGGACGCCGCCGACGGCGCTGCCCGGCAAGCCGCTCGTCGTCCTCGCCCAGAACCTCGAGTACGGCGATCCGAACGCGCTGGCCCGCGAGCTCACGGCCCGAGGCGTCGACGTGCTGGTGCTCAGCGACATCGGCGAGAGGCAGTACCACGCCGTGACGGCATCGGCGATCCCCCGCTACCTGCCCCACGTGCTGGACGAGGGCAATGGCCCCAAGGTGTACAGCAGATACCCCATCACCGCCGAGGAGGGCATGGAGAGCATCGTCGACACGGACCCGGCGGCGACGTCGCCGAGCCGGATGGGCAGTGTGCGCATCGAGGCCCCCACGCTCGGGACGGTCCGGTTGCTCGCAGCGCACCCGGTGCCGCCCTATCTGCCCGGCCCCTGGGCGACCGACTACCGGCGGATCGAGAGCGTCCTCGCGGCCCAGGCGTCCGCGAAGGAGCAGCTTCCGACAATCATCGCCGGAGATCTCAACGCCACCCTCGATCACGCCCCGCTGCGGCGCATCGAGGCCTTCGGCTACACGGATGCGGTGGTCCAGACCAATGGCGGCTTCCGGCCGACGTGGCCGGCGTCCGGCACCGTCGACGCGTTCGGGGTCCCGGTGCCGCCCCTCGTCCAGATCGCCCCGGTCCAGCGAGGTCAGGATGGTGACGGCAAGGATCTTGAGGTTCGATCCCGCCGCGCCCTGCTTTGCCGCCCGCACCACATGCGGATCGCCGTGCACGGTCAGGAAATCGAGGTCATATTGCGCGATGCCGCGCACCGCCGCCTCGACCGTGGCGCCGATGTCGAAGAA
>JAKDLQ010000244.1 GCA_030452775.1 Micrococcales bacterium
CACCGGCGACCAGTCCCTCGCTGGGGTGCGCACGAAGCCGAGTCGCTCATAGAGCCGGTGCGCGCTCGTCATGGACGGCAGCGTCGACAGGGCGATGCCTTCGAGTCCCAGCTCGCCTGCGCGCCGCAGACAGTGGCGCACCAGCAGCTCCCCGACACCCTGACCCTGAGCCACGGCGGACACGGCGAGCATCCTCACCTCCGCCTCTGCCGGGTCGGACACTTCTTCGAGAGGTGAACCCGGCGGCACGAACGTCACCGATCCGACCAGCTCACCATCGCGGACGGCGACCCAGAGCTCGGCCTGCTCGGCACGGGTCGGCGCATCCCGCAAGGTAGCGACGTAGTCGTCGCCGGCCGGAAGGTGGCCACCGTCCAGATAGGACGCGGCCGTGATCGCGCCGATGCGATCGAGGTCGCCGGGCTCGGCCAAGCGGATGGAGCAGGTCATCGGCGCATTCTCGCCGACGACCACGAGGCCCGGGTGAGCGGCATACGGCACGGAGTCGTATGCCGCTCGGCATGGCAGAGCAGAGGGCGGGCACCTGGTGGGCGCCCGCCCTCTCTCATGACACGGTGCTCACGCGGGGGGGACGATGAGTCCCCTCGTGGCGCGGGCGCGCTCGAGACGCGCGGCGACATCGGGCCAGTTGACGAGGTTCCACCACGCCTTGACGTAGTCGCCCTTGACGTTCTCGTACTGAAGGTAGAACGCGTGCTCCCACATGTCGAGCTGGAGGATCGGGATCTGTCCGACCGGCACGTTGCCCTGCTGGTCGAAGAGCTGCATGATGTTGAGCCGCTGGCCGACCGTGTCCCACACGAGGATCGACCAGCCGGAGCCCTGGATCGCGTTGGCGTTGGCGTTGAACTGCGCCTGGAACGGGTCGAAGCCGCCGAAGAACTCGTCGATCGCCGCGGCGACCTCGCCCTCGGGAGGGCCACCACCGTCCGGGCTCATGTTCTGCCAGAACACCGAGTGGTTGGTGTGACCGCCGAGATGGAAGGCGAGGTTCTTCTCGACCCCGTTCAGGGCCGCGTAGTCACCGGACTCGCGCAGCTCCGCCAGCTTGGTGAGCGCCGCGTTGGCGCCGTCGACGTAGGCCTTGTGGTGCTTGGAGTGGTGCAACTCCATGATGCGCGCGCTGATGTGCGGCTCAAGGGCTGCGTAGTCGTAGGGAAGTTCGGGAAGCGTGTAGGCCACTTGTCATTCCTTTCGTGGAGCGCGTTCGGCTCCGCCCACCCTATGCCCCGGAAGTCACCACTCAAACCGGGGGCCGGTCGGGGCGTCGGCGCGACGTGGTGCCATCACTGCACGTCATCGAGGCCGAGCAGTGCCTTGACGTCCTCGCCCGTCATCGCACCGGAGGGCGCTCCACCCTCATCGACGACGCGCTGGAACAGGTCTCGTTTGCGCTCCTGCAGGGCAACGACCTTCTCCTCGATCGTCCCGGAGGAGACGAGCCGATAGACGGTGACCGGCCGCATCTGGCCGATCCGGTGCGTCCGGTCGATGGCCTGGGTCTCCGCTGCTGGGTTCCACCACGGGTCGAGGACGAAGACGTAGTCGGCCTCGGTCAGAGTCAGGCCGAAGCCGCCCGCCTTGAGACTGATGAGGAAGGCCGTCGCCTCTCCGTCACGGAAGCCCCGGATCACGCCTTGCCGGTCCGTCGTCGAACCGTCGAGGTAGCAGGTGCGTAGACCGGCCTCCTCGAGCGCCCGCCGGACGATCCGCAGGAACCCGGTGAACTGGCTGAAGACCAGCGCCCGGTGCCCCTCGGCAGCCAGCTCGCGCAACTGGTCGACGAGGAAGGCGATCTTGGCCGCCGTCGCCCTGCCCGCGTAGTCCTCGTCGACGAGTGCCGGGTCCAGGGCGAGCTGGCGCAGCCGGGTCAGTGAGGCCAGGATCGCGATCCGGTTGCCCTCGGGGTCGCCGAGCAGCCCGAGCACCCGCTGCCGCTCACGGGCGAGGTGCTGCTCGTAGATGCGGGCGTGCACCGGGTGCGGGGGGACGGGGAGCACCTGGATCTGTTTGGGCGGCAGGTCGAGCGCGACCTGCTCCTTGGTGCGACGCAGCATGAGCGGCCGGATCCGGCGGCGCAGCCGGTCGAGCAGATCCGGCCGCTCACCTGACTCGATCGGCTTGCGATAGGTGCGGGTGAAGGTATCAGGGCGCGGGTAGAGCCCGGGTGCGGTGAGGGAAAGCAGCGACCACAGGTCCATCAGGGAGTTCTCGAGCGGTGTCCCGGTGACGGCGATCGTGAACGGCGCGCCGAGCTTGCGGACCGCGACGTGCGTCTTGGCCTGCCGGTTCTTGACGAACTGCGCCTCGTCGAGGATCACTCCCGCCCAGGGCAGGTCGTGGAACTCCTCGGCGTCGAGCCGAAACACTGCGTAGGAGGTGATGACGACCGAAGCTCCGGCTGTGACGTCGCTCAAGGGGGCGCCTCGCCTGCGGGTCGTCTCACCGACGGTGGCCACCGGAAGGTGCGGGGCAAAGGTGGCGAGCTCGCCGACCCAGGTGGCGACGACGCTCGTCGGTGCGACGACGAGCATGGGCTCGGTCAGCTCCCCGAGGTCGTGGGCCCGGCAGATCGCCGCGATCGTCTGCACGGTCTTGCCGAGGCCCATGTCATCGGCGAGGATCCCGCCGATCCTGGCATCCCAGAGCCGGGCGAGCCACTGGAAGCCTTCGACCTGATAGGGCCGCAGCTGTGCCGACAGGCTCTCGGGGACCTGCGCCATCGGGCCCTCGCCCCGCGAGCCGAGCGCCTCGACCGCGGCGGCCCAACGGGCGCTCTGTCTCTCGATCACCCCGAGCGCCGCGAGCTCCTCCCAGAAGTCGGCATGGTGGGCAGAGAGGCGCCATCCGCCTGTCTGCGGGTCGGTGAGCTCACGAGCCTCCTCGATGAGGTCACGAAGCCGGATGAGCTCCGGCCGGTCGAGGCGGAACCATGAGCCCGAATCGAGCAGGAGGATCTCCTCATCGAGCGCGAGCGCGGAGAAGAGCGGCTCGAAGGGCACCTCCTCGCCCTCGACCTCGACCGTGACGTGCAGGTCGAACCAGTCGGCGTCGGCGCTGTCGTCGGCGCCGATGCGGATGAGCGGAGCGCTGGTCACCTCCTCGAGGACGGGTAGCTCGCCGTCGATCTCCAGGGTGACGTGCTCGTCGGCCTCAAGCGCCGGCAGCCGATCGGCGGTGAAGCCGGCCGCGTCGATCCCCGTCAGGGTGACGTGCGGGACGAGGAAGGGCTCTCCCCTGGAATTGTCCCGGGTCGCGCCGGGGATCGCGAGGACCGATGTGGCGGCCAGGACGGCCCGCGCCTCGGCGTCCACGTCGCGGGCAGGCGCACCGAACCGGGTCGTCGCGAACGGCCGTTGGCGTCCGTTGTAGGCGAAGCCGAGCCCGAGCCGCAACTCGCCCGAGATGTCGGAGCT
>JAKDLQ010000016.1 GCA_030452775.1 Micrococcales bacterium
CCGTCGCGGCACCCTGCGACTGCGTCGTCGTGATGAACTGGGCCAGCGTCAGCGGCAGCTGCGGGTCCTTCGATGCCACCCCTGAGGTGCGCATGTCGTTGAACACCTGGCCCGGACCCTTGACGTTGCCCCCGGTCGTCTCGAGCAGGCGCAGCGTCCCGTAGTCAGCAGCCCGTTTGCCGGTCTGCTCGCCGGGGTCGCCATCGGCGCCGAGGTAGCCGGTGAGGACGTTGCGGTCACCCTCGGGCATGAACGTCGACGTCAGCGAGAACGACGGTTTCGAGGTTCCCGGCATCGCGAGCGAGAGGTAGTACGGCGGCTGGAGGAGGGAGTCGGCGGCCGGCAGGGTCGGATCGTCCGGGACCCGCCAGAAGTTCTGGGCGCCGAAGAACGAGGCCGCGTCCGTGACGTGGTACTTCGACAGGAGCTTGCGCTGGATCTTGAACAGGTCCTCCGGGTAGCGGAAGTGCGACATGAGCTGGCCGTCGATGGCGCTGAGCGGCTGCACGGCCCCGGGGAAGACGCTCATCCAGGCCTTGAGGACCGGGTCCTTCGCGTCCCATTGGTAAAGGTTGACCGTGCCGTCGTAGGCATCGACGGTCGCCTTGACCGAGTTGCGGACGTAGTTGACCTGTCCGGCCTGCACGGCCCGGACCGACTGGCGAGTGCTCGTGACCGAGTCCTCGGTGGCGACGTTCATCGTCGTCGTCTCGGAATAGGGATACTGGGCGCTGGTCGTGTAGCCGTCGAGGATCCACAGCACCCGCCCGTCCACCACGGCCGGGTAGGCGTTGCCGTCGAGCGTGAGCCACGGGGCGACTCGCTGAATCCGCTCGCGAGGGGTGCGGTGGTCGAGGATCTTGGAGTCGCCGGTCACCGCATCGGAGAGGATGAAGTTGATCTCGCGGTACTTGACCGCGTAGGCGAAGCGTTTGATGCCGTCGAGGGCGACGCCCCCGACGCCGTCGTAGGTGTTGGTGATCTGCCCCGTGCCGCCTGGCTCCGGGTAGTCGAACTCCTTCTTGCCACCACCGACGATGGAGTATTCCGGTGAGTACTCCCCGAAGTAGATCCGCGGCTGATACTTGCCGAGCTCCCCACGGGAGGGAATCCCGGACTCGATGAAGACCGGGCTGCCATCGCTCTCACGAGTGTTGCCCTTGGCCGCGACGACACCGTAACCGTGCGTGTAGACCGTGTGGTCGTTGAGCCAGTTGCGCTGCCCCTGGGGCACTCCGGTCAGGTCGAGCTCACGGGCCGCGATGACGGTGTCCTGCTTCTCGCCGTCGATCTTGTAGCGGTCGACGTCGAGGACGTCGGCGAACTGGTAGAAGCCTCGGGATGCCTCGAGCTGCTTGAAGGTCGGGGCGACGATGTTGGGATCGATGAGCCGGATGCCCGGCACGGTCGCGGCGTCGCCCCGCAGTTGCCCGGGGCTGGCCACTGTCGTCGAGTCGTAGGGCTCGACCTTGATGTCATCGAAGCCGTAGGCCGCTTCGGTCGCATCGATGTTGTGCTGGATGTAGGGCGTCTCGAGGGACTTCTCCGACGGCACCACCTTGAGCGACTGGATCAGCGCGGGGTAGATTCCGCCGACGGCGACGACGAGGACGACCAACACGGCAACACCGACGATCGGCAGCCGCCAGGACCTGGTCCAGATCGTGCTGAGGAAGAGCCCGACACACATGACGGCGGCCAGCGCCAGGATCCCCTTGGTCGGGATGACGGCATGGGCCTGGGTGTACTGGATGCCGGTCATCCGGGTGGACTGTGCGGTGGCGAGGTTGTAGCGGTCGATCCAGAAGGCGATGCCGCGCACGAGCACGAGCGCGGCGAGGATCGCCGACAGATGGACCCGGGCAGCCTGGGTCGAGCGCATCTTGCCGCCGGCGATGATGCCACCGTAGAGATAGTGCGTGAAGGCCGCGGCGATGAGCCCGATGACGAGGATCATCGTCAGGAAGGCGATGACGAAGTTGATCCACGGCAGGTCGAAGACGAAGAAGCCGATGTCCAACCCGAACTCCGGGTCGTCCACCCCGAAGGCCGAGCCGTTGCGCCAGAGCAGGAAGGTCTCCCACTGCGTCGCGGCGCTGAGCCCGGCAAAGAACCCGATGGCAAGGGGGGCCGCGATCGTGGCGGTCCGGCGCATCGGCTCGACCAGCTCGCGATAGTGCTCCATCGCCTGAGTCTCCGGCGACGGTGCGTAGATCGGCCGGTTGCGATAGGCGACGTGGATGCTGGACCAGACGACGGCCGCGGTGAGCAGCCCCGCCAGGACCCCTATGACGATTTTGGTGATGATCTCTGTCGTGAAGACCTGCAGGAAGTCGACCGACTGGTACCAGAGGACCTCGGTCCAGATCTGGGCGAGGATCGACAGGACGACGATGAGCGCTCCAGCGATGACGAGCGCCATGATGAGCGTGCTGCGCGGCGGCCGGGCACCGGTGGTGGTCGCGGTCGGCTGAGGATCCGCGCCGGCGTCTTGCTCGTCGAAGTCGCCCGCGCCGGGGCGGGACTCGTGGTCGCTCACGTCTTGTTGCTGCCTTCGGTCGGTCGTGGTCGGCGTATGCGCGCCCACCCTAACCCGACAGGCTGTGACTCCATGCGCCGACGGCCGTATGCCGCCGTGCCGGCCCCATACTCGGGCCGGCCGCGCATCGGGCGTCCCGAACGAGTCTCCGCTCGCACAGCGGCATACGACACCATGGGTGCGTGAACCCGCAGCCTGGCACCGACCCTCTCGCCATCGCCGCCCTCGACACCGAGCGCCACGTCGCGGCCGCGGGGTGGGACCAGCCCGCACGGCTGTTCGCGCTCGTGCGTACCGCAGATCTGCTCGCCCGCGAGCCTCACCTGCGAGACCAGGTCGGTGAGGCCGACCTCGCCGATGACGCGCTGAGCGCCATCGAGCAGGAGGGCCTGCCGACGACGACCTCGCTCGAGACCCTGCTCGGCCGACTGGCCTGGCCCGACGAGGTCGATGGCTGCGCGCTCGCCATCGAGCGGATGGTGGTCCCGCCCGAGGCCGAACGGGACTTGCCGGAGCGCCCCGAGGAGGCAGTCGAAACCCTCGCTGCCCACCCCGGCCGCAAGGACGTGCGCCTCCTGGCCGCGGTGCTCCGGGACGGGCAGGCGATCTGCCTGCTGCGTCAACGCGAACACGACTCCGATGACGCCGTCGCGACCGGCCCCGACATTACGCCGGGCCTCGTCGCTGCCCTCACTGCCACGTTCGCGCCTTAACAGTGCGGCAACGATGCGACGTCGGCCTTGGCGATCGCCTCGACCGCGGTCACGGCCTCCGTGAAGGTCGACACCCTGACGACCCGCAATCCGTCCGGGATCGCGCCGACGGCCTCATCGCAGTCCCGGTCCGGCGCGAGGAAGTAGTCCGCTCCATCGTCCTTGGCGCCGTCCAGCTTCTGGCGTATTCCACCGATCGGCCCGACCTTGCCGTCATCATCGATGGTTCCGGTGCCGGCGATCGAGTGGTTGCCCGTGAGTGCGCCCGGCGTCAGCTTGTCGTAGATCCCGAGCGAGAACATCAGTCCTGCCGACGGGCCGCCGACGTCGCCCGCCCGGATCGTGACGTCGATCGGGAAGTCGTGGTCGATCCCGAGCAGGATCCCGAGCGCCGTCCGGCCCTGTGGCCCCTCGATCGTCGGCACCTGCATCGTGACCGGCTTGTCGGCGCGGGTCACCTTGACCTCGATCGGCTTGCCCGGATCGACCTGCTGCAAAGCGGTCCGGACAGCGTCCAGCGAGTCGACCCTGGTCCCGCCGACCGAGTCGATCCGGTCCCCGGCACGAAGCAGGCCGGTGGCCTTGGAGGAGTCGAGCACCTTGGCGACGACGATGTGGGTGGGCACCTGCTTGCCCACGGCCCGGAGGGCGACAGCGGTCGCCTCCTGCTGGGATCCCTTCATCTCGAGGGCGTTGACCTGTTCCACCTGTTTCGAGGAGGCGTCAGGCGGGAAGACAGCACCCACGGGCACGACCTCCTTGGTCGGGTCGAGCCAGCCATCGAGCACGGCCCAGAGGTGGACGCGGTGTCCAGGTCCGCCCGAGATGACGACGGTCGTGAACCGGAGCGCCCCGTCGGTCGGATAGGTCCGTGCCCCGTCGATGTCGATGAGTGGTGTGCTCGAGTTCGGCGCGTCACCGAGCACGTTCATTGTCGGTCCGGGGCTGAGGACGGCATACGGCAGAGGGACGACCGAGCCGAGTACGACGAGCACGAGCGCGAGAAAGAAGGCGACCAGCGCTGCGATGTTGGCGCGGGACAGCCTGCCCGGCGCATCCTCCCCCGCGGTGACCGGCCCGCGCCGGCGCGGGCCGATGACCGTGCGGGCCCCCCTCACGGCAGGCCGACCCACTCGTCCCGTCCGTCGCCGAACCTCTGGTGCTTCCAGATGGGCACCGTCGCCTTGAACTCGTCGATGAGCTCACGGCACACCTCGAAGGCTGCCGCCCGGTGCTCGGCACTCACCCCGACGACGACGGCGATGTCACCGATCTCGAGACGGCCGACGCGGTGCACGACGGCGATCCGGACGCTGCGGCCGTCCGCGGCGAGGCGTTCGGCGAGATCGCGCGCGGTCTCCGCCGCCTGGGGATGCGCGCTGTAGTCGAGCTGCTCGACGCTCTGTCCCTTGTCGTGGTCACGGACCATCCCCACGAAAAGACAGACGCCTCCGACGCGGGGCTCGGAGACACTGCGCAGCACCTCGTCCACCGACAGGGGCGCATCACGGATCTCGGAGAGGGTGACCGTCACGCAGGCATCGTATGCCGCCGGGCATGGCCGTCGTCCCACCACCGCCGGACCGGGAACGATCGCCGCTGTTTCGTGGTTGTCTTGGAGACGTACATTCAATCGAGGAGCAGCATGTCCGACGAGCGCGATCCGCAGCCGTGGAACGACGACGACTTCCCCTTCGGCCCACCGGGAGACTTCGACCCCACCGATCTCGGAGCGATGCTCGAACGGGTACTGGGTGAGGCGGCCACCAACCCGGAGCTGGGCGAGTTGATGCGCGGCATGGGGGTCGACCCGTCGGATCCGGCAACACTGGCCGCGATGCGGGCTCAGCTCGGCACCTTCATGGCGGCCCAGCACTCCCCCACCGATTCGCTCGCACTGGCAACCGATGTGGCACGCAAGCACGTCATGGCCAGCGAGGGCAACGACCTGCACGACGCCGCCGCGAGCCGAGCCGTGGGCGACGCCGTGTCCGTCGCGACCCTGTGGCTCGATGAGCACACCACGCTGGCGACCCCGCCCTGGCGAGCGGCCGGACTCAGCCGCGCCGAGTGGGTCGAGGCGACCATGCCGCGCTGGTTCGAACTCATCGAGCCCGTGTCCGACGGGGTCACGGCGGCGACGACAGCAGCCCTGCGCAAGCAGATGGGCGAGCTCGGCCCGGAAGGGCTCGGCGAGGCACTGCCACCCGGGCTTCCCCCCGGATTCGACCCCAACGCGATGATCGAGCAGTGGGCCCCGATGCTCGGCCAGCTCAGCCGACAGATGTTCTCCGCCCAGCTGGGACAGGCAGTCGGCACGCTGGCCACCGATGTCGTCTCCGGGACCGAGGTGGGGCTGCCCATCACGGAGCCCGCCCTCGTAGCCCTGCTGCCGGGCAATGTCGCGGAGCTGTCCGCAGCACTCGAGATCGACGAGCCGCAGGTGCGGCTCTACCTCTGCGTCCGCGAGGCGGCCCGGGTGCGCCTCTTCTCCCAGGTGACCTGGCTCGGACCTCAGTTGCTGGCCGCCGTCTCGGAGTACGCCCGCAACATCACGATCGACACGGATGCCATCGAGTCCGCCCTGGCCTCCGTCGACGCGGCGGACCCGGAAGCCCTGCGAGAGGCTCTGCAGGGCAACCTCTTCACGCCCCAGCCGACGTCGGAGCAACGAGCCGCGCTCGGGCGTCTCGAGACCCTGCTCGCGCTCGCCGAGGGGTGGGTCGATCACGTCACCGACCGCACCGCTGCCGACCGCCTTCCGCAGTGTGCGGCACTGGGCGAGGCGATCCGGCGGCGCCGGGTCGGCGGTGCCGCGCAGAAGACCTTCGCCGGGCTCGTCGGGCTCGAGCTGTCGCCGCGCCGACTTCGTGACGCGGCGAACCTGTGGGCGGCCCTGGAGTCTGCCGGCGGGATGGCGGTGCGCGACGGGCGGTGGGCGCACCCTGACCTTGCTCCCACCGCCACCGACCTCGACGACCCGATCGGCTACGTCGATCAGGTCGTCGGTCAGGGACACGAACAGCTGGCGGGCGCGGCTCCCTCGGGCCGTGGGGCCGGCCACGACGCCGGCGACTCCGATCCCGAGGCCGACGCGGGTTCGGGCCTGGGCTCAGACCTCGACTCGGTGCTGCGGGACATCCTCGAGGAGGCCGACCGCTCCCACGACCCCGGAACCGGCGACGGCTCACCCGACGACGACACTCCCGCGGACGGACGTGAGTAGCCAGGACGCGCGAACGTCCCGGACGGCGGCCCGGGCGCAGCGGCATACGACCTGCTGTGGCCGACGGCCCGCGGCTGGCTGGGTGGCACGCCTCCCCGGCCGGTGACCCGCCGCACGGGGATGAGTGCGGCTTCGTGCTCAGCGTGCCCTAGGGTTGGCCAAGTCCAGCACCCGTCGGATGAGTGCCAGCAACAAGGAGACACAATGGCTGATGAGACCTACAAGGGCGAGTTCTACTGCGTCAAGTGCAAGGAGAAGCGCGAGGCCGAAGGCAGGGTTGTCGTGTCCGACAACGGCCGTCGCATGGCCAAGGGCACCTGCCCCGTCTGCGGCACGAACCTCAACCGCATCCTCGGCAAGGCCTGAACGGAGTCCTCACGCCTGGGCTCATCGGACACGGGGCAGCCACGACGGACTCGCCCCGTGTCCTCCGGCCCTGTGCATGCCGAAGGGGTGAGTTGCGCTCGCCTGATGGCAGGCGGGTTCCTGAAGGAGCTGGTGTCGAGACCTGTGGATGGCGAAGCGGACGGGGTGCTGGTTCCTGCAAGGCTGAAGGCAGTGGCGACCACCCGGTTGCCTCGGCGACGTTCAGGAGCAGCACATGCGCCACCCGCAGATCAAGCCGTGGCTACGGCCGATCGGTCGGCGCCACGGTGAGGTGCAGTTCGGCGTCCTGCCCGACGCCGCCATCGTCTCGGGGGTCACCCCAGTCGAGGTGCTGCTCCTCGACCGCCTCGACGGATCGCTGTCTCGCAGCGCATCGTTCGCGGCGGCGGCGCGCTCGGGGGTGTCGGCGCCGCGCTGGCGCCGTCTGCTCCGCTTCGTCCATGGCCTCGGGCTGTTCGCCCCGGAGACCGATCCCTACCGGGATCCTCATGGCGAGGTCGGCTCTGCCCAGCCGAGCAGTTGGCCACCGGGAGCGCCGCTCCCTCCGCACGCGCACGTGCTCGTTGATGGCGTCGGCACGCTGCCGGAGTCGATCGCGGCATTGCTGCTGAGGTGCGGCGCCCGCGTCACGCAGGGCGGCCTCGCCGCTGACCTCGTCGTGGCCGCCCCACACCAGGATCCACCCGATGTCGCCGTGCTCGTCGGCGGCCGGGCCGTCGACCCCCGTCGCGGCGACCTCTGGCTGGCCAGAGGAACGCCCGCCCTGCCGGTCCTGGTCACCGGACCGTGGGCATCGGTCGGTCCGCTGGTCGATGCAGCCCCCGGATCGCCGTGTCTCTGGTGCCTCGATCTGCACCGCACCGACCGCGATCGTGAGTGGCCCACCGTGTTGGCCCAGCTGCTTCCGGAGGATCGCCCCGTTGTTACCGCGTCACCGCGCGAGCCGGCCCCGGACCCTGCCCTGAGCCAGCTGGTGGCCGGCACCGTGGCGCTGCTCACGAGGCCGGCGCTGACGGGCCAGCGCCCTCCGCCCGCGGTCTCCGTGGAGCTGAGACTTCCCTGGCCGCGGATGGACTACCGCCGTTGGGCCCGTCATCCCCGCTGCCGGCGGCACCGCGGCAGGGACTCGATGCTCACTTGAGACGCATCGCTGGTGATGGTGCCGCCGGTGAGCTGCCCGCCGGTCGGGGCGAAGGGTTCGCTAGGCGGCGTGCCGACCCGATGAGCTCACCGGGTTAGAGTCAATTCTCGTGAGGGTCATGCGAACGCCAAGAGGTGCCCAGTGACCGACCTGCCGCGCAAGGCGATCGTGCGCACGGCCAAACTGTCCACCGTGCCGATCGGCTTCGCGGCACGCACGGCTCTCGGTTTCGGCAAGCGGCTCGGGGGCCGCCCGGCCGAGATCGTCGCGGCGGAGATGCAGGCGCGCACTGCCGAACAGCTCTTCCAGGTGCTCGGCGAACTCAAGGGCGGGGCCATGAAGTTCGGGCAGGCACTGTCGATCTTCGAGGCAGCCTTCCCAGAGGAGCTCGCCGTTCCGTATCGGGCGATGCTGACGAAGTTGCAGGACAGCGCGCCGCCCATGCCGGTCGCATCGGTGCATGAGGTCATGGCTGCGGAGCTCGGGCCGCGTTGGCGTGAGCGTTTCCAGTCCTTCGACGACCACCCCGCGGCCTCCGCCTCGATCGGGCAGGTCCACCGCGGGACGTGGAGGGACGGACGGGACGTCGCGGTCAAGATCCAGTACCCTGGCGCCGGTGCCGCGCTGATGAGCGATCTGCGCCAGCTCTCACGCGTCGCCAAGGTCGCCGCCGGCTGGATCCCTGGGCTCGAGCTCGGGCCGATCCTCGACGAACTCCGAGAGCGGATGTCCGAAGAGCTCGACTACCGGCTCGAGGCGACCGCGCAGGCACGCTTCGCCGAGGCCTTTGCCGACGACCCGCAGTTCGTCGTCCCGGCAGTGATCAGGGGCACCGAGCACATCATCGTCTCCGACTGGCTAGAGGGCACCCCCCTGTCGCAGATCATCGTCGATGGCACGACCGCGCAACGTGACTCGGCCGCTCAGCTCTACCTCGAGTTCCTCCTGGCAGGCCCGGCCCGTGCTCGCCTGCTCCATGCGGATCCGCACCCCGGCAACTACCGGATCACCCCTGACGGTCGACTCGGGGTCATCGACTTCGGTGCCGTCAACCACCTCCCGCTCGGCATGCCCCCCGAGATCGGTATGCTGCTCACCCTGGGGCTGGAGGGTGGCGCCGAAGCGGTCCTCGAGGGGCTGCGTGAGATCGGCTTCGTCCGGCGCTCGATCGACATCGACCCCGATCGTCTGCTCGACTACCTCGAGCCGTTCCTCGCGCCCCTGCGCACCGAGGAGTTCACCTTCAGCCGCGCGTGGCTCCGGGGGGTGTTCGCGCATATCAACGATCCTCGCCAGCCCACGTACGCCATCGGCTACAAGCTCAACCTGCCACCGGACTACCACCTCATCCACCGCGTCTGGAGCGGCGGCATCGGTGTGCTTAGCCAGCTGGGCGGCACCGTTCGGGGACGTGCCGCCATTGACGCCCTGCTCCCGGGAGCCGATCTCCCCCTGCTCGAGCCCCTCGCGCCGGATCCCGACGACGAGTGAGGCGTCACCACCATTCCTGATCGAGCCTGCCCTCGATCGAGCGGAGGTTGGCTCGGCTGCACGCCGCGCAGGTCCAGCGGGTCTGGTCCGCCTCGAGGCCCCGGCTCCAGGTCAGCCGCGCCGCATCTGCCTCGGACGGGTCGGGGGTGCGCCCACAGGTGGCGCAGACGAGGATCTCGCCGACACCGTCCGGTGTGTCCGGTGTGTTCGGCGTATCCGGTGATGTCCCTGGTGACGGGTCCATGGCCACTTCCTTTCCGCTTCCTCCATTGTCTCCTCATCACCGCTGTCAGCGGTCCGGCGGCGGAAGCACGACCGGACGTGGCGTGCGCACGTGACTCAAGCCGCAACGGGGTGCTTGCGCGGGCGGCCTCTCGGACGTTTCCGGGCGACGATCGAGCCCTGGACGAGCAGCTGTCCGCCCCAGACTCCCCACGGCTCGGCACGCTCAAGGGCCCCGGCCAGGCACTGGGCGCGTGCCGGACAGAGTCCACAGAGCGTCTTTGCCCGCTCCACGTCTTCCGGCCGCTCGGCGAACCACAGGTCCGCGTCGTACGCCTGACAGGGGATACTCGTTCCAGCCCGGCCACCGCTTCCATGCGGATCGAGCACGTCGCTCACCTGCATGCTGCTCACCTCCGATTCCGGCGCCCCAGGGGTGCGGCGCGCCTGTTCAGTCGTCTCGGTCGTGTTCCGAAGGTCCGCTTCCCTGCTGCGGGTCTCCGTTCGGCTGGGCATCCGGAGGGTCATGTCATGTCCCGTATCTGTCTGGCGCCGGTTGGGCGCTACTGCGTGGTTTCGATGTGGTGGGAGCGCGCGCATCCATGTCTGACAAACACGAAGGCCGCGGACCCGGTGATGTCGGGTTCGCGGCCGGTAGGTGAGACCGTGGTCTGGGGATCAGACTGGCGGCCTCCCGGAACGGGAGCGAATGACATCGGTGGCCAGGTAGGTCTTGGCATCGACCGTGACGACTGCGAAGTGGTGAGCGTCGACGTCGGTGAGGCGCAGACCCGGGCCGGTGGCGATGGACAGAGTGCTGCCCTGGCCCTCACGGTGGGTGACCGCTGGCAGGACGGTGCCGGCCAGACGCGGGCGCGCGGAGATGGCGCAGGCGGATGCGTTCATCGTCATCGTGGTGTTGCTGTCCATCAGGCCGACCCTCCCTCACTGTGCTCGCGATCCCCGATCAGCCACGTGGCTGCGGAGTTTGACGCCATCAAGCGTACGCCGATCGTCCAGACCGGAACAACCCATTTATCGAGGCGGGTGAGGCTCTCTCAACGAGTTCAGTGGATCACATGGGATCACTTGGGGCACAATGGCTTTGAAGGACTTCCTGCGCGTCGGTCCCCGCGAGGATCGCGAGCACGTCAGCTGCGTAGGCCTCGAGTTTGCGGGCCCCGACCCCACTGATCGACGACAGTTCGGCCCGGTCGGAGGGCTGACGCTCGGCGATGACGCTCAGCGTTGCGTCCGTGAACACGACATAGGCGGGTACCGCCTGCTCACGGGCCACCGCGAGTCGCCACGCACGTAGCCTCTCGAAGGTTTCCTCGTCGTAGGCCGGCGGGCACTCGTCGCATCGCCCCGTCTTGCGTTGGGCGGCCGTGGACAACTCGATGCCGCAGCCTCGGCAGTGGAGCAGGGCGGCCACCTTGGGCCTCGAGCGTCGAGGCCGGGCGGTGCGCTGCTCGGGGCGGGCACCGCCCCCCAGCACCGCCGCGGCTGGGGCGAGGAAGCGCGAGGGTCGGCGCGTCGCACGACCTCCCGGGTTCCGGGCCGCCGCCCAGGACAGGGTGAGACGACGGCGGGCTCGGGTGAGGCCCACGTAGAGCAGTCTCCGCTCTTCCTCGATCGCCGGGGCGCCTTCGGCCATCGAGATCGGGAGCAGCCCGTCGGAGCACCCGACGATGAAGACGCTGTCCCACTCGAGGCCCTTGGCAGCATGCAGGCTGGCCAACGTGACCCCCTGGACCGCCGGGGCGTGCTGCTCGTTGGCGCGTCGCTCGAGCTCGGCCACCAGGTCGCGCACAGTGGCTGTCGGGACTGCAGCGCTCAGGTCGTCAGCCAGGCCGGCCAGGGCCCGCAGGGACTCCCAACGCTCGCGCACGGCACCCCCGCTGGCCGGTGGCTCGGGGGTGAAGCCGGCCCCTGCGATGACGTCTCGGGTGGTCTCACCGAGCGGCTTCGCCCCGTCGTCACTGTGGGCCGCCCCCCGCAGGAGCAGGATCGCATCCCGCACCTCCTTGCGTGCGAAGAAGCGCTCACCACCTTTGACGAGGTAGGCCACGTCGGCGTCGGTGAGGGTCGCCTCGAGGGCAGCCGACTGGCCGTTGGTCCGGAAGAGGACTGCGATCTCGGCAGCCGGGTGGCCCTCCTCGACGAGCCCCCGGATTCGCGCCGCGACACCCGCCGCCTCGGCCGCATCGTCGGGGTAGTCCACCAGCGCCGGAGTCGGCCCTTTCGCACCCTGCGCGGTGAGCCGCACGGATCCCGCCTGTGCGCCCCGCATTCCCGCCCCGATGACGAGGTTGGCCAGGGCCACGACCTGCGGCGAAGAGCGGTAGTTACGCATGAGCCGCACGACGGTGGCACCCCGGTGCCTCTTGGGGAAGTCGAGCAGGTGGCGCGGACTCGCCCCGGTGAACGAGTAGATCGTCTGCGCGGGGTCGCCGACGACGGTCAGGTCGTCGCGCTGGCCCACCCAGAGGTCGAGGAGTCGCTGCTGGAGAGCGTTGACGTCCTGGTACTCGTCGACGACGAAGTGACGGTACTGGTCGCGCACGGCACGCGCGATGTCATCGCTCTCACCGAGGATGCCCACGGTGAGCAGCAGCACGTCCTCGAAGTCGATGACGCCGCGAGCCTGTTTGACCTCCTCGTAGGCCTCGAAGAGCCTGGCCATCGCGGTCAGATCGAGCCCGGCGGGATCGCGCCCGACCGAGCGGGCATGGGCGACGTAGCTCTGGGCCGTCAAGAGGTTGACCTTGGCCCACTCGATCTCACCAGCGAGGTCCCGGATCGCCGTGCGGTCGAACTGCATTCGTAGTCGGCTCGCGGCCTCCGCAACGACAGGAGCCTTGTGAGCCAGCACCTCCGGGGCGGCCCCTCCGATCGCCCGTGGCCAGAAGTAGTGCAGCTGGCGCAGTGCAGCCGCGTGGAAGGTGCGAGCTTGCACCCCCTGCACGCCCAGCTCTCGTAGACGAGTGCGCATCTCACCCGCTGCGCGGGCGGTGAAGGTCACCGCGAGCACCCGCTGCGGCTGCACGAGGCCGGAGTGAGCGGCATACGCGATGCGGTGGGTGATGGCGCGCGTCTTGCCGGTGCCGGCACCGGCGAGCACGCAGACAGGTCCCAGCGGCGCGAGCGCCACCTCGCGCTGCTCGGGATCGAGCCCGGCCAAGATGTCGTCGGCGCAGGTCAGGACGGCCTCCTTCGCCTGTCGGGATCCCCACCCTCGAAGTCGCCGCGCGCCGTGGCCGCTTCGACGGTTTCGCCCAGCCAGTATTCGATGATCCGCTTGGCGATCGAGATTCCTGTGGGGACACGGATCGCGTTGTTGCGCAGCAACTGCCGGTACTCCGATCGGCTGAACCACCGGGCTTCGGCCAGCTCGACATGATCAAGGGCGAGCTCCGTCTGCCTCGTGCGCGCCTCGTAGCCGATCATGACCGACGACGGGAACGGCCACGGCTGGTTCCCGAGGTAGCGCGTCTCGTCGATGACCAGGCCGACCTCTTCGAGCACCTCCCGCTCGACCGCGTGTGCGAAGGACTCGCCAGGCTCGACGAATCCGGCGAGAACGGAGAACCGCCGCTCCGGCCAGGCCGGTGAGCGGCCCAGCAGCAGCCGCTCGTCCGGATCGAGCACCGACATGATGACCGCAGGGTCGGTGCGTGGATAGTGCTCACTGCCATCGACTTCGCACAGTCTCACCCATCCGGCCTGCACGGGTTCGGTGAGACCGCCGCAGCGAGAACACCGCGAGTGCGAGTCGTGCCAGTTGGCCAGCGCCAGTGCTGCCGTGAAGATCCCTGCATCGCGATCACTCAGCCCTGGTCCGGACTGGCGCAGCGTGAGCCAGCCGGACGCATCCAGGCTCGCCGCCCCATCGCCTGCGGGCGGGTCTGGAGAGATGACCGCAACATATGCGATGCCGGCCTCGTCACGACCGAGGTGGACCGCTAGCCGGTCGGCGTCGGAGTTCCGCGGCTCGCGCAGGACCAGATGCGGGTGGCCGGCATCGTCGCCGACGAGCAGCCGGCCATCGCGGACCTCGGCAACCCGCGTGTTCGCGTCTGCGAGAAGTCGCGTGAGTACGTCCGGGTCGCGGCGCTCGAGACCCGCCCGGTCGAGGGTGCCGCGAGCAAGCGCCAAGTCGGCGAGAGTGTCGTGCGTCGTGGCCACCGTCCCACCCTAGGCGGACCGGTCAGCCTACGGTGGAGGGGTGACCCGCAGCCCGCTCTTTCTCGCAGCCCTCGCGAGCTCGGCCGTGCCCGGGCTCGACCCAGCCACGGTCGAGGGAGTCCGGACCAGGCTCGGCGGCCTGTACGAGGTGGCCTACCTTCACGACACCCAGGACCGGCGTTGGGTCATCAAGGCCCCGCTCACGCCGGCCGCAGGGGCCATGCTCGAGGACGTCGTCTCCTTGACGACCCTCCTGGGCCGGCGCCTCGAGGTCGCCGTCCCGATAGTCCGTGGGCAGGTCGTCGTGCCCGAGGGGCGTGCCGTCGTCTACCCGCGCATTCCCGGCCATCCGGTCGACTTTCGCGGCCTGCCTGGAGGGCCGGGGCTCGCCAGCGATCTGGGTCGGACCCTTGCCCACATCCACAACGTCGAGCTGGCCGTACTGGACGAGGCTGGCCGTCCCTCCTACGACGCCGAGACCCACCGGGCGAGGCAGCTGAGCGAGCTGGATCGGGCCGCCGCCACCGGCCACGTCCCGGCGGGCCTGCTCGGACGTTGGGAGCGCGCGCTCGAGGACGTGTCCCACTGGCGCTTCGCCCCGACGGTCGTGCATGGCAGCTTCCGCGGCTCTCACGTGCTGGCCACGTTCGATGACGATGAGAATGCCACGAGCGGGCGGGTCCGGGGTGTGCTCGCCTGGGAGGAGTCGCGAATCGGCGATCCCGCGGACGATCTCGCCGCTCTCGTCGAGCTGGCCCCTGCTGCGGCGCTGGACACGGTACTGGAGGCGTACGCGCAGTCCCGGGTGGAGCGTCCGGACCCTAACCTGCTGGTCCGCGCCCGCCTCGCTGCGGAGATGTCAGCCGTCCATCGGCTGCTCGCGGCGCTCTCCGCCGGAGCGTTGCCGCTCGTGGACGAGGCTGCTGATCGCCTCCGCGCGCTCGATGAGCTCACCCACGCCGAGGAGGAGCGAGCAGCCGAGGAGGCTCGGGCGCGCCTGGTTCGCGAAGAAGCAGAGCGGTCGCGTCAGCAGGGGGCGGCCGAGGGACCCGGCCCTGCAGCGAGAGAGCCAGATCCGGCCTGGGATGCCACCCAGCCTCATGACACGCCGGTCGCGGCGGTCAAGCCCACCGGCATCGACTCGGACCTCACGCAGCCGCACACCGTCGCCGCCCCAGCGGCGACGGAGCCCTCCGGCATTGCGACGACCTCCGAGTCGCCGCCCGCTGACAGCTCGGGCGCACCGCAGACGGAGGACGATCGCCCGGATGCGCCCCGGACGGACGACGACGGTTCCGGTGCAGGCCACGTCAACGACATGGACCCCGCAGCCCAACCGGACGACCGGGGCCCGACGTCAACGGACCGCGCGGAGCTGGGCGAGAGCAACGTGACCGGACCTGCCGATGACGAGGGAGACGTGCTCGACCTCCACGAAGGGGCGTCCGACTTCGTCCCCGTCGACCCCCCGCCGCGTCCGGGTCCGGGCGCCTGACTGTTCCGAAGGCGTAGCGCCCACGGCATACCCACGGCAGGGCCGCTGCGATGACTGCCGCGGCGCAGCTACGCGCGAGATCGGCGCCGTGCGGCCTACCGGGCGCGCGCCGCCGGCGCGAGCTACGCAGGCCTCCGGCTCAGGCGGGAATGACGGCGAGGAGAGCGATGAGGTCGGATTCGGTGGGCAGGCCGGGCCGCACCGTCTGCCCCTGAGCCGCGTAGTAGAAGGCAGCGTCGACCAGGCTGGGGTCGACCCCTCGCCAGCGTGCGAACGCGAGGGCGTAGGCGCCGAGTTGAAGCGCCCGGGTCTCGGCATCACGACCGCTTGGGCGGGCTCCGGTCTTCCAGTCGACGACCGTCCAACCCCCGTCGTCTCGCGCGAAGACGGCATCGACGCGACCCCGAACGGCGATTCCGTCGATGACCGTCTCGATGGCGAGTTCGACCTCCTCCGGGATCCGGTCGGCCCACTCGCTGGCGAGGAAATGCTGCTTCATCAGCTCGATCGTCGAGTCGTCATCGGCGCCCTCATCGGCGCTGCCCGGGAGATCCTCGATGTCAAGGAACGCAGCGCGGGCATAGTGCTGCTCCACCCAGGCGTGGAAGCCGGTGCCTCGCCTCGCGGCGAGTGCGGGAGGGCTCGGCATGGGTCGGCGCAGACTCATCGCGAACGCCTCCGGGTCCGTGGCGAGCGAGACGACCGCGGATGCGGACAGGTGCGGGGGGACGGTAACGACCGGCTCGGCCATCGCCTTCCGGGCTTCCTGCTCGGCCAGCAGCAGCCGCAGGTCATCGACGCGCGGATCATCGGTCGGCACCGTCACGCCATGCTCGATGAGACGCCGCAGTCGCTCCGGAACCGCGGCTAGCGCGGCCCGCCGCCTCGCCATCGGATCGTGCGGCCAGGTGCGCGAGACCGGCACTGCGAGATGCGGATTGCTCGGGGCCGAACGTTTCCCGGCGTAATCGAGGAGAGGCTCCGGGGCCGGAACCCAGACGTCTCGCGTGATCCGCTGCGGCAGGTGGTCGATGATCTCGAGGAGGAAGCGAGAAGGCACTGACAGCGTCTTCTTGCCGGCGCTCCACGTGTGGGTCGTCAACAGCATCTCGGTCCGCGCCCGGGTGAAAGCGACGTATGCGAGGCGCCGCTCCTCCGCTACCGCGTGCGCTCCCCCGTCGGTGACGAACTCGCCGATGTCCGCGCTCAGGGCGAGTCGATCGCTGGCGCCGCGCCAGTCGAGGTGTGGCAACCCGTCACGGTCGCCGCGTAGGTCGTAGGGCAACGAGTCAAGGCCGATGAGCCACCCCTTGTCCTTGGGCACCCGGGAGCATTGATACTCGATGCCACGGCCCTGAGGGTCATCGTCATCGCAGGGGACGACCGAGGTGGATGCGTGGTCGGGGAAGACCCCCTCGATCAGGGCCGGCACTGCGACGACGTCCCACTCCAGGCCCTTGGCCGCATGGACCGTGAGGACCTGAACGGCGTCGGACTCGCTCTCTGAGTGGCCGGCATCGAGCCCGCGCTCCTGCTCCCGGGCAGCGTCGAGCCAGCTGAGGAAGCCCGCGAGCGTGGACCGATCCGAACTGGCCGCATAGCGCACCGCGACGTCCGAGAACGCGTCGAGGTGCACCCGAGCCGTCGACGCGGTGTGCTCCGACCTGGCCAGCGACAGTGCCGACTCGGCCACGCTCGTCGA
>JAKDLQ010000245.1 GCA_030452775.1 Micrococcales bacterium
ACTTGCCGACTGCTCGGTGTGTTGCCGCGGCGCGCCGGTCGTCCCACCAGGTGCGCAGCGACCTCTCCGCAGGCCGCTCGACGAGCAGGTGCAGACCTGCGGCGAGAACGAGGCAGGCGAGCAGGATCGGTGGATACCAGAGCAGCCCCGCCCACGACGACGGCCGGGCACCGACGAGCGTCAGCGCCGCGTAGATGACAGTCGCGTGGACGAGGTAGAACGAGTACGACCACTCGCCGAGGACCACCAGCGGGCGGCTGCGCAGCAGCGACGGGCCCCCCTCGACGTCGCGGAGGGCGACCGCGGCGATGAGCAGCGCGAAGGCGACGATGACCGCCTCGTTGGTGAACGCCGCGGCGAGCGAGCCGGGCATGGCATGGCCGGCGACGAGGATGGCGGCGATGAGCAGGTATGCCGTGAGCGGCCGGATCGGGGGCCGCCAGCCGAGCCGCATCCCCCGGGCGACCCCGATCCCGATGACGAACTCGGTGAGGCGCAGCACCGGCCACGGCGCGCCGGACACGATGGAGTCCGGCGAGACGAGCGACGCGACGCGAAGAAGCACGGCGACCCCGACGACGCCGGCCGTCATCGCGAGGGTCCCACGCCGGCCCACCCCCCGGAAGCCTCGGAGCAGGGCCGGGTGCAGGGCATAGAAGAACGCCTCACAGGTCAGCGTCCAGGCGGCAGGGTTGCCCGAGAAGAGGATCGCCGGGTCGCGCCACCAGCCCTGCATGAGCACGACCGACAACGCGAGTACACCGAGGTCGAGCGGCTTCACCCACCAGCGGGCGGGATCAGGGCTGAGCGCGTAGAACACCGGGACGGCAAGGAGCAGGGCCACGGCGTGCGCGGGCCAGATCCGGGCGAAGCGGCGCCACCAGAAGGTCGATGCGGGCAGCCCCGGCCGCGCTGACCAGGTGAGGACGAATCCGGACAGGACGAAGAAGAACGTGACGCCGTAGTTGCCCCGGACGAGGAAGTCCCTGGCGGGTAGTGGGGCGACGTTGCCCATGTGATGGAGGAACACGCCGAAGGCCGCCCACCAGCGCAGCCCGGTGAGCGAGTCGAGCCGCGGCGCATAAGCGCCCCGCGAGGCTTCTGCGCTCACCCCTGTCATCCGCTCACCCCCGTCATCCGCTCTTCGTCGTCGTCACGCCCCGGTGGCCACCGGACGCGTCGGGTCCCTGATCCACTCGCTCCACGACCCGGGATAGAGCAGCCCGTCGACTCCGATCTCGGCGAGCGCGAGGAGCTCGTGGGCGGCCGTGACGCCCGATCCGCAGTATGCGCCGACCCGATCCGGGTCGTAGTCGTGCTCGCCGGCGATCTGCGCCCAGTGCTCGTGCAGGTCGGAGCGGAAGGTCCCGTCCGGCGTGAGCCAGCCGCTCGCCGGGCTGCTGACGGCGCCCGGGATATGCCCGGCCACCGGGTCGATCGGCTCGGCCTCACCGCGGAAGCGCTCCGGTTCGCGTGCATCGAGGAGCAGCCCGGTGCGCGCGAGCTCTGCGGCGCCGGTCGCATCGAGCGTCGGTAGCCGGCCGGGCCGCGCGACGAAGGACCCATGCCGCGGCTCCGGGATCTCGGTGCTGACGGGCAGCCCGGCTCGCAGCCACGCCGCATACCCGCCATCGAGGACGCGGACGCCCGCGACCCCGACCCAGCGCAGCACCCACCAGGCACGCGCGGCGGCATACGACTCCCGCCCGTCGTAGACGACGATGGGCGTGTGCTCGCTGATGCCGCACCGGCGCAGGGCCGCCTCGACCACCGCCGGATCGGGCAGGGGGTGGCGCCCACCGTCCCCCGGTGGCCCGGCGAGCTCGGCGTCGAGGTCGACGAAGAACGCGCCGGGCACGTGACCCGCCGCGTACTCGTCGTAGCCGGGCGAGGAGCCGTCGGTGGTGAGGGTCCAGCGCACGTCGATGACGACGACGTCCTCGATCTCGTGGGCGAGGCCAGTGGCACTGATGAGGTGGGTCACGGGCCCCATCGTGGCATCCTTCTCGGATGGCCGCCCGTCTCGGCAGCCTCGTGAGCCGAAGGCCCCCGCCGGGGCGCTGCTTCGTGGCGCCGATTCGGTGGATCGCGCCTGAGTGGGGAGAATCGACCCTTGTGACCGACGTGATGACCGCGACCGCCGCGCCGGGCCCCCTCGCTTCCGGGCCGGTGCGGGCGCCGCTGCGCATCGGCCGGCACGTCATCGGCTCGCCGGTCGTGCTCGCGCCGATGGCGGGCATCACCAACCGTGCCTTCCGGCGCCTGTGCCGAGAGTACGGCAACGGGGCGACCGCGCGCGATGGGGCGTCCGGCGCCACTAGCCTCTTCGTCAGTGAGATGATCACGACGCGGGCTCTCGTCGAACGGAGCCCTGAGACGATGCGCCTCATCGAGCACGACCCGGACGAGAGCCCGCGCTCGATCCAGCTCTACAGCGTCGATCCGGGCACCGCTCGGGCCGCCGCACGGATGCTGGTCCAGGAGGAGCGCGCCGATCACATCGACCTCAACTTCGGGTGCCCGGTGCCCAAGGTCACCCGCAAGGGCGGAGGGTCGGCGCTGCCCTGGAAGCAGGACCTCTTCCGCGCCATCGTCGGCGCCGTGATCGAGGAGGGCGCGAGGCGAGACATTCCGGTGACGGTCAAGATGCGCACGGGGATCGACGATGAGCACCTCACCTACCTCGACGCGGCGCTGGCCGCCGAGCAGGAGGGGGCCGCGGCGGTCGCGTTGCATGCCCGGACCGCGGCGCAGGCCTACTCGGGAGACGCAGACTGGACGGCGATCACCCTGCTCAAGCGGGCCGTCACCACGATCCCGGTCCTCGGCAACGGCGACATCTGGTCTGCCGAGGACGCGCTGCGGATGGTCGAGGAGACCGGCTGCGACGGGGTCGTCGTCGGCCGCGGCTGTCTGGGGCGTCCGTGGCTGTTCGGCGATCTCGCGGCCGCCTTCGCCGGGTCGAGCGCACGAGCGCGGCCCAACCTCGGTGAGGTGTCGGCGGCCTTGCGGACCCACACCGAGTACCTCGTCGAGTTCTACGGGGAGGAGAGCCGAGCCTGTCGGGACATCCGCAAGCACATCGCGTGGTACCTCAAGGGGTTCCCGGCCGGATCCACGATCCGCAACTCCCTCGCGCTCGTCGACTCCCTCGCCGCGCTCGAGACGCTGATCGCCACGCTCGACCCGGACGCGCCGTGGCCGGGAGCCGCGGCCGAAGGGCAGCGCGGCCGGGCCGGCTCGTCCCGGCGCGTGATCCTGCCCGAGGGGTGGCTCGAGTCTCGGGAGCTGTCCGCAGGACAGCGTGCGACGGTCGCCCAGGCCGAGTTGTCCGTCAGCGGGGGTTGAGCGTGCATCAGGGCGGCACGCGCGAGCGGGTGGCGACCTTCTTCGACGACGCCGACGACTTCCGGGCCTGGCTGG
>JAKDLQ010000246.1 GCA_030452775.1 Micrococcales bacterium
CCCCACCCAGCGGAATCAATCGATCGAGGCGCCAACCGCGACGGCCCACCGACGGGGAAGCGGTCGGGACGCCCCGACCGACGAGGAACCGGCCCCCCATGTCCCCGGGTCTGGGAGGGTCGGTGCGGCGCGTCGATCACCGCCGCGGACCGGCACCCGACCGATGAGGAACAGCATGACACCCCTGTCCCGCTGCCGGCTCCGACATCGTCGAGCCGGGCATGGAGATCACCTCGGGTCCCGCATCCTTGGCAGTACGCTGGGTGAAGTCGGACCGTCATCGTGGGAGGTTCCCAATGTCGTTTGAGATCGCGTCCGTCACTGCCCTTGAGATCCTCGATTCCAGGTCCCGGCCAACCTTGTCGGTCACCGTCGAGCTGGCTGGCGGCGTCACCGCCGTGGCCGGAGTCCCGTCGGGCGCCTCAACCGGCACCAAGGAGGCGGTCGAGCTACGAGATGGCGATCCGGCCCGCTTCGGGGGAGGCGGTGTGACGACCGCGGTCGGCAATGTCAACGGTGAGATCGCCGACCAGGTGCGGGGCCACTCGTTCGGCTCGCTGACCGAGGTCGATGACTCGATGCGAACCCTGGACGGGACCCCGACCAAAGCTCGCCTCGGTGCGAACGCCATCGTGGGCGTATCGATGGCCCTGGCCAGGGCGCTGGCTGCGGCCGAAAGGAAGCCGCTCTTCGAGTGGCTGCCCTCATTCGGACAGCCAGCGCGGCTGCCGGTGCCGTGTTTCAACGTCCTCAACGGCGGCGCCCACGCGCCGAACCCGCTGGACTTCCAGGAGTTCATGATCTGCCCTCTCGGCGCACCCACCATGGCCGAAGCCGTCCGGGCCGGCGCCGAGGTGTACGCCGCGCTGAAGAATCGGTTGGCCTCCGGCGGGCACTCGACTGGTCTCGGCGACGAAGGCGGGTTCGCGCCCGACCTCGCCGAGCCCGAGGAGGTCCTCACCCTCATCGTGGCCGCCATCGAGGACGCCGGGTACGCCCCGGGACCATCGGGGGTCGGGATCGCGCTGGACCCGGCCGCATCCGAGTTCCGCACGGATGACGGCACCTACCGGGTCAACGGCCAGTCCCTATCGAGCGCCGACCTCATCGACCGGTATGCCGCGATGGTCGCGGCATACCCGATCTGGAGCATCGAGGACGGCCTCGGCGAGGGCGACCACGACGGGTGGCAGCAGCTCACCGCCCGCCTCGGGGACCGCGTCCAGCTCGTCGGCGACGACAACTTCTGCACCAACCCGGCGATCATCGCCGAGGCGATCGCCGACGGCATCGCCAATGCCGCACTGATCAAGCTCAACCAGATCGGCACCGTCACCGAGACCCTCGAGGCGATGTCCACGTGCTTCCGCGCCGGCTACGGCCAGATGATCTCGCATCGCTCCGGCGAGACCCCCGACACGTTCATCGCCGACCTTGCCGTCGCGACCGGGTGCGGGCAGATCAAGTCCGGCGCCCCCGCCCGCGGGGAGCGGGTCGCCAAGTACAACCGGCTCATCGAGATCGCCCACGCCCGGCCGGACCTGAAATACGGTCGCCCCTGAACCCGCCACCCACGGATGTGGACCCTACAGCGGTCGTGCGGTCCCTGGACCATCCACGAAAACAACTATCCACGAACGATCGGAGTCGGAGCTGGCTCGAGGACGCTGCGGGTCACGCCACACCAGTGGCGAGCGGCAGGACCAGCAGACCAGCATGACACCCTCGGACCTCGGCCCCCTGCCACGGGTCAGTCATTGCCCTCGTCGTCAGCCTCGTCGCGCAGCTGCCAGAGCCCGGATCGACGCTCGTCCTCCAGCTCCGCCTGGGTCGCTGCGCGGGCGGCGTAGCGAGCCTTCTGCGCCTCGCGCTTCTCCACTCGGCTCGGACGGCTCCGCTCCTGCAGGCGCAGGTCGGTGCCCCGTTCGCCGAGGAGCTCGGCACCGGAGTACATCGTCGGTTCCCAGTCGAAGACCACCGCGTCGTCGCTCGATCCGATGACGACGGTGTCCCCGGCGACGGCTCCGGCCGTGAAGAGCTCGTCCTCGACCCCGAGACGAGCGAGCCGGTCGGCGAGATACCCGACCGCCTCGTCGTTGGAGAAGTCGGTCTGACGCACCCAGCGGGTCGGGCGCTCACCGACGACGCGGAAGAACGCGCCGTCGGGGCCGTGCTCTCGATGCACCTCGAACAGGGCCTCGTCGACCGGGCGTGGGCGGAGCACCACCCGCTGCGGCTCGGTCGCCTCGAGCCTCGCCCGGGCTGCCTCGACGTGCCGTGCCATGGCGAAGGTGAGCTCCCGCAGCCCCTCATGGGCGACGGCCGAGATGATGAACACCTCGATGCCACGCGCCTCGATGTCCGGCTTGACCAACTCGGCCAGCTCACGGGCCTCGGGCACGTCCGCCTTGTTGAGCGCAACGATGCGGGGGCGCTCGGCAAGGGGACGTCCACCGAGCTCCGCGTCGGGGACATAGCGAGACAGCTCGTGCTCGATGACATCCAGGTCGGTGAGGGGATCGCGGCCCGGCTCCAGCGTGGCGCAGTCGATGACGTGCACGAGCACCGAGCACCGCTCGACATGTCGCAGGAACTCCAGGCCGAGACCCTTGCCCTCGTGGGCTCCCGGAATCAGCCCCGGCACGTCTGCCACAGTGAAGCGGCGATCGCCCGCGGTGACCACCCCGAGGTTGGGCACGAGGGTCGTGAAGGGGTAGTCGGCGATCTTGGGCCGGGCGGCGCTCACGACCGACACGAGGGAGGACTTGCCAGCGCTCGGGAAGCCGATGAGGGCCACGTCGGCAAGCGACTTGAGCTCGAGGACGACGTCGATCTGCTCGCCGGGCTCGCCGAGCAGCGCGAAGCCGGGCGCCTTGCGCCGGGCGGAGGCCAGCGCCTTGTTGCCCAGACCCCCACGTCCTCCAGCCGCGATGACATGCTCGGTACCCGGACCGACGAGGTCGACGATGATGCGCCCGGCACCATCCTTGACCACAGTCCCCCCAGGGACCGGCAGGACCAGGTCGGCGCCCTCGGCGCCATTGCGCTCGTCCCCGGCACCCGGCTTGCCGTTCTCCGCCCTCCGGTGGGGGTCGCGGTGGTAGTCGAGCAGCGTCGTCACCTGCGGATCGACCCGGAGGATGACCGAGCCGCCGCGGCCACCGTTGCCGCCGTCGGGCCCGCCGAGCGGCTTGAACTTCTCTCGCTTCACGGACGCGACGCCGTGACCGCCGGAGCCCGCGCTCAGACGGAGCACCACGCGGTCGACGAAGTTCACAGCCATGGGAGGTCACTCTTTCAGGTCAAAGGGGGCCGAGCGGCATACGGGATCGGGCACGGCGTGCCCACTGCTGGGCGCCACGATGCCGTATGCCGCTTCCGCCCGGTTACAGCAGAAGGGCGGGCCCCACCCGCCCCCCCG
>JAKDLQ010000247.1 GCA_030452775.1 Micrococcales bacterium
TCATCATCAGCAAGATGGTGCCGCAGTTCACCGCCATGCAGCTCTCGCTCGACAGCGTCAACCGGATACTGCGCGAGCAGATCACCGGCATCCGGGTCGTGCGGGCCTTCGTCCGGGAGGACCACGAGGAGAGGCGCTTCGCCGCCGCCAACGATGACCTCACGACTGCCGCCCTCAACGTCGGACGGCTGATGGCGTTCATCTTCCCGATCGTCATGCTCATCTTCAACATGTCCTCGGTCGCCGTGATGTGGTTCGGCGGCCACCGGGTCGCCAGCGGTGACATGGAGGTCGGCGAGCTGACCGCCTTCCTCGCCTACCTCATCCAGATCCTCATGGCGGTGATGATGGCGACCTTCATGGCCACGATGATCCCGCGCGCCGGAGTCTCCGCGGGACGCATCGAGGAGGTGCTCGGCACGAGGTCGAGCGTGCACGAGCCGGCCCACCCTGTCGCCCTGCCCGAGGGGCCGGCATCGATCACCTTCGACAACGTCGACTTCCACTACCCGGGCGCCGAACACTCGGTCCTGCATGGCCTCAGCTTCACGGCCAGCCCCGGGCAGACGACCGCCATCATCGGGTCGACCGGCTCCGGGAAGACGACACTGGTCAGCCTCGTCCCCCGTCTCTTCGACGTCACCGGAGGGGTGGTACGGATCGCCGACGTCGACATCCGGGACGCCGCGCTCGACGACCTCTGGAGCCGGATCGGGCTGGTCCCCCAGAAGCCGTACCTCTTCAGCGGGACCGTGGCGACCAACCTGCGCTACGGCAACCCCAACGCGTCCGACGACGAGCTCTGGGACGCGCTGCGGATCGCCCAGGCCAAGGTCTTCGTCACCGAGATGGGCGGGCTCGACGCGACGATCGCCCAGGGCGGCACCAACGTGTCCGGTGGTCAGCGCCAGCGACTGGCCATCGCCCGGGCCATCGTCAAGGGCGCCGACATCTACCTGTTCGACGACTCGTTCTCGGCACTCGACCTCGCCACGGACGCGCGGCTGAGGTCGGCGCTACGGCCGTGGACGGCATACGCCACCGTCGTTGTCGTCGCCCAGCGGGTCTCGACGATCATCGACGCCGATCAGATCATCGTGCTCGATGACGGACGGGTCGTCGGGCAGGGGACCCACGACCAGCTGCTCGAGTCCTGTCCGACCTACGAGGAGATCGCCCTGTCCCAGCGTGCCGCGGAGGAGGTGGCCTGATGGCTGAGGGAGTCAAGACCGCCGAGGAGAAGGCCGCCGAGGCGCGGCGCGGACCGCAGGCCAGCCGGGGCGGCCCG
The DNA here is from genome assembly GCA_030452775.1 of Micrococcales bacterium. Lineage (GTDB taxonomy): Bacteria > Actinomycetota > Actinomycetes > Actinomycetales > Dermatophilaceae > JAKDLQ01. The sequence continues at coordinate 1,289 of JAKDLQ010000247.1, forward strand.
CCTCACATGCGGATGGGACAGCCCGGCGAGAAGCCGATCAACTTCGGCACATCCGCCAAGCGGCTGCTCGGGCTGCTCCGGCCGGAGCGCGCCCTCGTCGTCTTCATCATCGCGCTGACCGTCGTCGCGGTCGTGTTGTCCTCGGTCGGGCCGAAGATCCTCGGCCGCGCCACCGACCTCATCTTCGGCGGCTTCATCGGCTCGAAGCTGCCGGCCGGGATCACCAAGGCGCAGGCGATCGAGGGCGCCCGCGCTCGGGGCCAGGGCCAGATGGCCGACCTGCTCTCGGGGATGGACTTCACCCCGGGCCAGGGCATCGACTTCGACGCCGTCGCGCGGGTGCTGCTGCTCGTCATCGCCCTTTACGCCGCCGCCTCGCTCATCATGCTCGCGAGCGGCTGGGTCCTGCAGGGCGTGCTCCAGCGCACCATGTACCGGCTGCGCGAGGACGTCGAGACGAAGATCAACCGGCTGCCGCTGCCGTACTTCGACAGGCAGCCGCGCGGTGAGCTGCTCTCGCGGGTGACCAACGACATCGACAACATCCAGACGTCGATGCAGCAGTCCCTGACCCAGCTGCTCAACTCGCTGCTCACCGTCCTGGCCGTGCTCACGATGATGTTCTACATCTCGTGGCTCCTCGCGCTCATCGCGCTGGTGACGATCCCGATCTCGATCGTCGTGACGGTCTTCATCGCCAAGCGCAGCCAGAAGCTGTTCGCTCAGCAGTGGCGCAACACCGGCGAGCTGAGCAGCATCGTCGAGGAGACCTTCACCGGTCACGGCCTCGTCAAGGTCTTCGGCCGCCAGAAGGAGTCGCGCGAGGCGTTCGACACCAAGAACGAGGAGTTGTTCAAGGCCTCGTTCGGGGCACAGTTCATCAGCGGCATCATCATGCCGACGATGATGTTCGTCGGGAACCTCACCTACGTCGTCATCGCGGTCGTCGGTGGCCTCAAGGTGGCATCCGGTTCGATCAGCCTCGGCGACGTCCAAGCCTTCATCCAGTACTCCCGCCAGTTCACCCAGCCGGTGACGCAGGTGGCCTCCATGGCCAACGTCCTGCAGTCCGGGGTCGCCTCGGCCGAGCGGGTCTTCCAGGTCCTCGATGCCGGGGAGCAGGAGCTCGAGGCGACCCGCCCGGTCGTCATCGAGGACCCGCACGGAGCGGTCGCCTTCGAAGGCGTCGACTTCTCCTACGACCCCGACACCGAGCTCATCCGCGACCTCGACCTCTCGGTCCAGCCGGGGCAGACGGTCGCCATCGTCGGTCCCACCGGCGCCGGCAAGACGACGCTGGTCAACCTCATCATGCGCTTCTACGAGCTCGACGGCGGCCGGATCACGCTGGACGGCATCGACATTCGCGACCTGTCTCGGCACGGCCTGCGGTCCCGGATCGGGATGGTGCTGCAGGACACGTGGCTCTTCGCCGGCACGATCCGCGACAACATCGCCTACGGCAGGCCGGGCGCCACGGACGAGGAGATCGTCGCCGCGGCCAAGGCCACCTATGTCGACCGCTTCGTCCACTCGCTGCCCGATGGCTACGACACGGTCCTCGATGACGAGGGGTCCAACGTCTCCACCGGCGAGAAGCAGCTACTCACCATCGCGAGGGCGTTCCTGTCCGACCCGGCGCTGCTCATCCTCGACGAGGCGACGAGCTCGGTCGACACCCGCACCGAGCTGCTCGTCCAGGAGGCGATGGCCGCCCTGCGCTCCGACCGGACGAGCTTCGTCATCGCCCACCGGCTGTCCACGATCCGAGACGCCGATCTCATCCTCGTGATGGAGCACGGCCGGATCGTCGAGCAGGGCACCCATGCCGAGCTGCTCAAGCGGCACGGCGCCTACGCGAGGCTGTATGCCGCTCAGTTCGCGGGCGCGGCAGCCGAGGTCGACGACCCTGCCGAGCTCGCCGGCCCGCCGCCTCCTCCGGTCGACGCGGTGGACGGAGACGACGGTCCGATCCCGGCCGCGGCCGGCGCCGCGGCAGGGTCCCCCGCCGGCCCACCCGTCCCGGACGCCGTCGCGCCCGCCCACGACCCGAGCCGTGACGCCGACTGACTCGAGTGGCC
>JAKDLQ010000248.1 GCA_030452775.1 Micrococcales bacterium
GAGATCGGCAAGCCGGCGCCGTAGCACCTCCAGCGTCGCGCCCTTCTCGTCCATAGCTCAAACCTAGAGGCCACCACCGACACTGCTACCGCAGCGCCCCAGCCCCCGAACCCAGCTCGTCCATCAGCTGCTCGGCCACTCAAGCCCTGAACCGTCGCAACGCGACTCGAGGGTGGCCGCATCGGCAGCCGAATCGCTTGGCGAAGGGTGGCCGCGAGGCGACGAGGCCGGGTCATCACGGGGCGAGCAGGAGCCAATGCTGCGGTAGCGTGCGCACGCATGAAGGCGACTCCACCGTCAGGGGTTCGCCGGTTCCGGCGGCGCGCAGGTTCAGATCAGATCGGATAACCAAGGTGCGCCAGGGCCTGACGCACCAATACCCCATGCCCGCCGGTCATCTCGCCACGCCCGGCAATGCCGGCGGCCTCGGACGGGGTAACCCACGAGAGGTCGAGTGCGTCCTTCTGCGGCCGGCAGTCGCCCGTGACTGCCACGACATAGGCGAGGGCCACCGCATGCTGGCGCGGGTCGTGGAACGGCGTGACGCCCGGCGTCGGGAAGAACTCGGCGATCGTGAACGGCTGTGGGGACAAAGGAATCCGCGGGAGCGCCATGGCGCCGAGGTCGGTTTCGATGTGACGGCTCAGGGCATCGCGGATCCGTTCGTGGTAGAACACCCGGCCACCGACCACCTCGAGGCCGATCTCCCCCTCGGAGCCCGCGCGAAGCAGCAACCCGAAGTGAGTCACGACCCCGCGGTCATCGACGCGCACCGGCACCGCGCTGACGTAGAGGATCGGCAGCCGTTCGCGGGCGTTGTCGAGATCCTCGCGGCTGAGCCAGGCACCGGTCGTGTCGAGTTCGGTCATGGGCTCATCCTGCCAAATGGTCGGCAGTCGTCTCACCAGCCAGATCTCGTGCCACCGCGGCGCTGGCCTAGGCTGGTATCCATCGATACTGCCCGTCGTCGTCAGCGGCGCCGTGGTCGAGTCCCTTACGGAGAAAGCGGTGCGCGATGGAATGGTGGGGCTGGCTGATCGTCGTCGTGGTCGTGGCGGTGCTGCTGCTTGTCGCGGTGCTGCTGGTGCAGCGCCGCCGTCGCCGCGGTGGGGTCGTCATCCACCGTGGCAGACCCGGCCCCCCCTCCTCCGGACCGAAGGGGGGCGCGTCATGACTCGCCTGATGCGCACCAGCGAGCTGACCAAGCGCCCCGTCGTGACGATGGCCGGCGATGACATCGCGCAGGTCAAGGACATCGTGTATGCCGCCGACGGCGGGTCCGTGCACGGCTTCACCCTCGCGGGTCGTGGCCTCTTCGCGGGTCCGCTCTCGAGCGTGCTCCCGTGGTCGTCGGTGTCCGCACTCGGCGCCGACGCGGTGATGGTCGCCGACGAGAGCATCCTCGCCGACGAGGGCGGGTTCAGCGGTGAGGGTTCGTCATCGGACCCGGCGCGCCGCGACGTGCTCGGCTCCCGGGTACTCACCGACACAGGCACCGACCTCGGTCAGGTGGTCGATGTCATTGTCCAGGTGCAGGGCGCACGCGACCAGTGCGATGTCGTCGGCTACGAGATCGAGTCGTCGGAGGCGCTCGACAACGCCGGCCAACGGGTGCTCATGCCGCTGCCCGACACGATGGCCGCCTCCGGTGAGCACCTCATCGTGCCGGCCTCGGCGACGAAGTTCGTGCGGCATGACCTCGCCGGGTTCGGGGCCGCCGTCGATGACTTCCGCCAGCACCTGGAGGGACGGGACTGATGCTGTTCTCCGACTCACGCAAACGCAAGATCGTCTGCACGAGCACCGCGGAGACCGTCGGACGCGTCTCCGGCTTCGTCGTCGACCCGGCCCTGCGGCGGGTGGTCGCCGTCACGGTGAAGAAGAGCCAGGACGGCGACACGCTCGCATGGCCGCAGATCTCGGGCTTCGGGCCGGACGCCGTCACGATCGCCGCACCGGACGACATCGGCTCGGCGGACGAGGCCGTCGCGGCCCTCCTCGGCAAGCGCCACGCCGTGCTTCGCAAGCAGGTGCTCTCCTCCGACGGTGACCGGCTGGGCGAGGTCACCGACGTCGACTTCGACCCCGAGACAGGCGCCATCGAGGCCGTCCTCGTCGACGGGGCCCCGGTCGACGGCGCCCGCCTCATCGGGGTCGGCTCGTTCGCCGTCGTCGTCAAGGCAGCGCCCGACACGCCCTGACGCCCGCCCGGCGCCGCGGGATGCGTGAGCGGCATACCCCTGCTTCACCTGCTCGGTTACACTGGCGGCACAGGCGTTCGAGCCGTCATCAGCGGCGAGCCTCCGGCAGAACGGCACCTCTTTGGGGGTGCTCAGTAGACCCGGACGGGTGGGCCCCGTCACCGGCCTTGGACAAGAGCGGTCGTATGCCGCTCACCTTCCTCAGGTGGGCGCGTGCGGCAAGCGGGGTGGTACCGCGGCGGAGACGTCGTCCTCGTGAAGGGCAGCATCCGAGCAGACCGACGCAGCGCAGGAGACCACCAGCATGACCTACCCCAAGGTCACCATGAACGATCAGACCGACGCCCGGGACGACGTCGGCGAGGGAGGCGTGCCGCCGAACCCGCGCTTCCCGCACATCGAGGAGCGGGTGCTGAGGTACTGGGACGAGGACGGCACGTTCGTCGCATCGGTCGAGAACCGGGACGCGGGGGAGCACGGGTCCAATGAGTTCGTCTTCTACGACGGCCCGCCCTTCGCGAACGGACTGCCGCACTACGGGCACCTGCTCACCGGCTACGTCAAGGACATCGTCCCGCGCTATCAGACGATGCGTGGCAGGCGCGTCGAGCGCCGGTTCGGCTGGGACACGCACGGACTGCCGGCCGAGCTCGAGGCGCAACGCCAGCTCGGTCTCAAGACGAAGCAGGACATCATCGACCTCGGCATCGACACGTTCAACGAGGCCTGCCGCACCCTGGTCCTCAAGTACACCGACGAGTGGCGCCAGTACGTCACGCGCCAGGCCCGCTGGGTCGACTTCGACAACGACTACAAGACGATGAACCCCGAGTTCATGGAGTCGGTGATCTGGGCCTTCAAGTCGCTCTATGACAAGGGCCTGGTCTACGAGGGCTTCCGCGTGCTGCCCTACTGCTGGAACGACCAGACGCCGCTGTCCAACCACGAGCTGCGGATGGACGACGACGTCTACCAGACCCGTCAGGATCCCTCGGTCACCGTCGGGCTCCGGCTAGAGACCGGTGAGGTCGCGCTGGTCTGGACAACCACGCCATGGACCCTGCCGGCCAACCTCGGCATCATGGTCGGCCCCGACATCGACTACGTCG
>JAKDLQ010000017.1 GCA_030452775.1 Micrococcales bacterium
CAGCCCGACCGACGCCGCAGCCCCAGCCCGCGACGAGGACCCGCCACCCTTCTGAGGCCACACTGTTCTGAGCCCCATCTCGCGGGTCACGCCTCTTCGGTCAGTCCGCCTTCGAGGGAGGGCGCCGGCCCGTCAGCGCCTGCGTCAGGGACTCCTGCAGCCAGGTGAGGAAGTCGTACCAGGCCATGGCCTGGGCGAGCGGGTCATCCTCCGCGATGGTCGCCATGGCCTCGTGGAGCTCCTGCGCATCCTCCTCGGTGCGCATGCCCATCCGCTCGCCGAGCAGGAGACGCACGTCGGTGAGTGCCATGAGGAACGCTGGAGCCTCTGTGTCGTCGAGGACCACGCGGTCCTCGTGCGCCGCCGAGAGCCGTTGCACCGCGACATCGAGGTTGCCGCTCTTGCGCTGCCTCAGACCCTCCTCGGTGAGCCTGCGGAACTCCGCGGCGATCTCGTCGTCACCGCGGTGTGCGATCGGCAGGAGCCGGTCGAGCGCGGGGTCACGGTCGGTGGTCTGGTCGTGCCCGCGACTCGGCTGACGTGCCGGCTCCCCCGGCTCCCCCGGCTCCCCGTGCTCGACTGCCGAGGAGGACAGCCCCATGGACGCGACGAGGTCGGCGAACTCATCTCCGGTCGGCTCGGTGGCGGGAGAGAGCAAGGTCCTCGTCTGCCTCATGAGGCCAGACACCATCGCGCGCTCGAAGTCGTCGAGGACCGCGACGACGAGGTCGCCCTCCCGCAGAAAGGCGCGCGCCATCAGTCGTCCTTCTCGAACGTGGCCCAGAGCCCGTATCCCTGCAGCGCCTCGGCATCCCGCTCCATGGACTCACGGGGACCAGCGGACACCACAGCACGGCCCTTCTCGTGCACGTCCAGCATGAGACGCTCGGCCTTGGGCCGCGCGTAGCCGAAGTAGGACTCGAACACCCACGTCACGTAGGACATGAGGTTGACGGGGTCGTTCCATACGAGCGTCACCCACGGCAGGTCCGGGGCCACGGCCTCATCGGTCGAGGTGACCTGCTCCTCGACCGGCGCGATAGACATGAACACGGCCGCCACACACACCACCCTAGATGCGCCCCGTCTAGGCTGGCGAGCGTGACCGTCACCGATGAGCATCCAGCGCGTCCGCCGAGTCTCGAGCAGCGCGCCAGCGCTGCCCTGCTGACCGACCACTACGAGCTGACCATGCTGCAGGCGGCTCTCGCCTCGGGGGAGGCTCACCGCCGATGCGTCTTCGAGGCCTTTGCCCGAAGCCTGCCGGAAGGGCGCCGCTACGGAGTGCTCGCCGGGACCGGGCGCTTCCTCGAGGCCTTGGAGAGATTCCGTTTCGGTGATGAGGAGCTGGGGTTCCTGTCCGACAACCACGTCGTCGACGACGCGACGCTCAGGTGGCTCTCGACCTACCGGTTCACTGGTCAGGTCAGCGGCTACGCCGAGGGCGACTGCTACTTCCCAGGGTCCCCCGTCCTCGTCGTCGAGTCGAGCTTCGCCGAGGGTGTGCTGCTCGAGACGCTGGTGCTGTCGATCTTCAACCACGACACAGCGATCGCATCTGCGGCCTCCCGCATGACCGGTGCCGCCGCTGACCGACCGTGTATCGAGATGGGTAGCCGCCGCACCCACGAGGAGTCGGCCGTGGCGGCCGCCCGAGCCGCCTACATCGCCGGTTTCACCAACACGAGCAACCTCGAGGCGGGTCGCCGTTATGGAGTGCCGACGGCGGGGACTGCCGCACACGCCTTCACGCTCCTCTACGACTCCGAGCGGGATGCCTTCTCGGCGCAGCTCGCCTCACTCGGCCGGGGGACCACCCTGCTCGTCGACACGTACGACGTCAGGTCGGCGGTCGATCTCGCGATCGAGCTGGCCGGATCCGACCTCGGCGCCGTGCGGCTCGACTCGGGTGACCTGCTCATACAGGCCAAGGAGGTCCGCGCCCAACTCGACGCGGCGGGCAACACGCACACGAGGATCATCGTCACATCGGACCTCGACGAGCACGCCATCGCCGCCCTCGCGGCAGGCCCCGTCAGTGGCTACGGCGTCGGGACCGCCCTCGTCACCGGATCCGGTGCTCCGACCGCCTCGATGGTCTACAAGCTGGTTCAGCGGGAGAACGCCTCAGGCGCACTCGAAGGCGTGGCCAAGAAGAGCAAGGACAAGTTGTCCGTCGGTGGCCGCAAGTGGGCGGTGCGCCGACTCTCAGATGGGGTGGCGCAGGCCGAGGTCATCGGCATCGGCGAAGCCCCCCGCACCAGCAGTGGCGACCGTCCCCTCATGATCGATCTGGTCAGCGACGGCGAGGTCATCGACCATCAGGACATCCACGAGGCACGCGCCCGGCACGACGCCTCGCGCGCCGAACTCCCCCGGTCCGCCAGCCAACTCTCTCGCGGCGAACCCGTGATCCCGACGATCTACGAGAAGGACTGATTCCGATGACCAACACCCCCGAGACACCCGAAACACTCGCGGCATCCGGTGCCACCGCTCCGAGCGGGCCGAGCGACTCCGAGATCACGCCTCGCGACCGCCGCGCCCTCATCATCGTCGACGTCCAAAATGACTTCTGCGAGGGAGGCTCGCTCGCGGTCGCCGGTGGCTCCGATGTGGCCCGCGCGATCAGTGAGCACGTCGCCGAGCGCCGCGCCGACTACGACCACATCGTTGCCACCGCGGACTGGCACATCGATCCCGGTAGCCACTTCTCGGACACTCCGGACTATGTCGACAGCTGGCCGGTGCACTGCGTCGCCGACACCGATGGTGCAGAGTTCCACCCCAACATCGCCAACGCGGTGAACCACGTCGAGGCGGTCTTCCGCAAAGGCCAGTTCGATGCCGGCTACAGCGGGTTCGATGGCCATGCCGACGACGAGGACCGCACGCCGTTGGCCGCCTGGCTCAAGGACCGCGAGGTGACCCGGGTCGACGTCGTCGGGATCGCGACCGATCACTGCGTGCGCGCCACCGCGCTCGATGCCCGCCAGGAGGGCTTCGACACGGTCGCGCTGCTTGACCTGACAGCAGGCGTCTCCAGAGAGACTGTCGACGCCGCCTATCTGTCGATGCGCGAGGCCGGGGTCCGTCTCGAAGGCGCCCCCACCGTCGAGCCCTAACCCCGTCTATCGCGCGTCTATCGCCGACCCCCACCAGCAGACCTCAGCGAACGATCGCGGCGATCGCCCTCGCAGCCGCCCGGAGCCGCGGCGCGACGACCTCCGGGTCGAGGGGCGAGAGCGACACGACCCCTACCGACGCCTCGACGGCGCCAGGCTCGCCGGCTGGCGCCACGGCCAGGGCCATCCCGTGCGCTCCCGACTGCAGCTCACCGTCGCTTGAGACGACCTCATCGAGGCCGGCGCGCCCGGCGAGGATGGCCCGCCCGGCGGCACCCACCTCAAGCGGGTGGCGCGATCCCGCCCGGTAGGCGACGTGCAGAACGGTCCAGGACGGCTCGATGACGACGAGCCCCAACGCCTCGTCCCCTTCAGCCACCGTGAGGTGTGCGGTCGCGCCGATGACATCGGCCAGCTCCCGCAGGATGGGGCGCGTCTCGCTGCGGATGATCGGAGTGACGGCTGCGGCGAGCCGCCGGATCCCGAGGCCCATCCGCATCCGGCCGTCGGACCGGCGCACGATCAGATGGTGCTCCTCGAGCGTCGTCACGAGCCGATAGACCGCCGGTCGCCCGATCCCGAGCTCGGCCGCGAGCTCGGTGACCGTCAACCCGCGCCCGTGCTCGGCCCGGGCGAGGACCTCGAGCACCCGGATCCCCCGGTCGAGGGTCTTCGATGCCTCCAGGCGCCCCGCGCCCGCCTCGTCCGACACGCCTCACCCCTCGGAGTGGACACCACCGCCACCACCACCACCGCCGTCGTTCGCGCGCGCGGCTCCCTTCGACCAGGAGAGCGCGTAGAGGCCATCGTCGGCGGCTGCCCCCGCCTCGCCGAGCTCGAGCGGCCGGAACGTGTCGACCATGACCGCCAGCTCGTCGAAGTAGTGGACACCGATCGACCCCTCGGTCGCTCCCGGCTGCGGGCCGTGCGGGTGTCCACCCGGGTGGACCGAGATCGAGCCCTTGCCGATACCGGAGCCCTTGCGTGCCTCGTAGTCGCCGTCGACGTAGAACATGATCTCGTCGCTGTCGACGTTCGAGTGGTAGTAGGGCACCGGGATCGCGAGCGGGTGGTAGTCGACCTTGCGCGGCACGAAGTTGCAGATCACGAAGTTCGCCCCCTCGAAGACCTGGTGCACGGGTGGCGGCTGGTGGATGCGGCCGGTGATCGGCTCGAAGTCGCGAACGTTGAAGACGTACGGGTAGAGGCAACCGTCCCAGCCGACGACGTCGAGCGGGTGGTGCGGGAGCGTGTGGATGGTGCCGACCACGCCGCCGGGACCGTTGCCGCGATGTTTGATGAGCACCTCGGTCGCCTCGCCGGCCGAGGCACCGACGTCTTCGGCCAGCAAGGGACCGTCGGGCAGGCGGAGGTCGCGCTCGCAGTAGGGCGAGTGCTCGAGCAGCTGGCCGTACTTGCTGAGGTAGCGCTTCGGCGGAGCGATGTGACTGTTGCCCTCGATGAAGTAGGCGCGCAGGGGGTCTTTCGTCGACCGCTTCGGGACCCACCGGTGCGTCGTGGCCCGCGGGATGATGACGTAGTCGCCCTCCCCCACGTCGAAGGCGCCGAACACCGTCTCGACGCGGGCCCGTCCGCGCTCGATGTACACGCACTCGTCGCCGATGCCGTTGCGATACCACGGGCTCGGCTTGGCAGCCACCGCGTAGGAGATGCGCACGTCCCCGTTGCCGAGCACGAGGCGGCGCCCCGTCACCACGTCCGTGTCGGCGATCGCCTCGGGCGCGAAGAGGTCGTGCAGCTTGAGGTGTCGCGGGACGAGCGGATGGTTGGGCGTCGTCCTCTGGTCCGGCAGCTCCCAGACTCGCGTCGCGCTCACCGTCGACGGGATATTGAGGTGGTAGAGCAATGCGCTGTCCGAGGTGAAGCCCTCCTCGCCCATCAGCTCCTCGTAGTACAGCTGCCCGTCCGGACGTCGGTGCTGCGTGTGACGCTTCGGTGGAATGCTGCCGACGGCTTGGTAGTGTGCCATGATCTTCCTCGCTTCTGCGGTTCGTCCGACTATCGGACGTCGACGTATCACTCCTTTGACAGTGGAGTAGCCTCGCTCCCATGTCAAGGACGCCCTTCGCGCCCCTCTTCGCCCGCCTTGTCGACGACGCCGCCGTCTTCCCCCCGGGGCTGGCCACCATCGAGGTGGCAGTGCGTGAGCATCTCGACCGACGAGAGGGACCGTATGCCGCCGAGCTGGGTCCGCTCCTCGTTCCGGCCATCGCCGCGGCGGAGGTCGCACACGCCGCGGCCCGCGACGACCGGGCCGTGGCCGAACCCCTCCCGGTGGGCCTCATCGTCCGTCCCGGGAACTCCCTCGATCCCCTCGTCGACGCGGTCGACCTGCTCCGAGACGAGCCACGCGTCCTCGTCACGGGCGCCGAGGTGGGCTGGTCCGAGGGCTGGCGTCCGGCCCTCGAGCTCGACATCCCGGTCGTCGTCGAGCTCGGCCTCGGCCGCGACCAGGAGGCTGGGTTCGAAGATGTGACACCCGCTGTCGACGACGGGGCCGAGGTGATGGTCAAGTTCCGGACCGGCCCGACGCCGGGCTGGGTGTGGCCCGATGAGCATGCCTTGGCCGCCTTCCTCGATGCGGTCATCGCAAGTGGCCTGCGCTTCAAGCTGACCGGCGGGCTGCACCACGCCGTCCGCGGCGTCTACGGCGGCCATCAGATGCACGGCGTGCTCAACGTGCTCCTCGCCACCCACGAAGCCCTGGATGGAGCCGACGCCGCCGAGTTGGCCGATGTTCTCTCGATCACCGACTCCGAGGTGCTCGTGGAGCAGGTGTCCCGGCTCACCCCGCAGGAGGTGGCTCGCACGCGAGCCAGCTTTGCGGCATACGGCTGCTGCGGTGTCCTCGAACCGCTGGCCGAGCTCTCCGCACTGGGACTGCTGCCCGACCCCGCATCATGAGCGCTCGCTGAGGCCGCCCGACCAAGCCCACCCTCTCGAAGGAGACCCGCGTGAAGACCTGGCTCGACCTGCCCGACGAGCACCCCTTCGGCCCGCAGACGCTCCCCTACGGCGTCTTCAGCGTCGGACAAGACTCCCCTCGACGGGTCGGGGTACGCGTCGGTGACCACGTCATCGACGTAGCCGCGGTCGCCGCCCTTGGTGGCGATCCCGGCGACGGGCCGCATCTGGCTGCGGCGTGGGCGACCCCGAGCCTCAACGCGTTCCTCGCCCTCGGCCGCGAGAAGTGGGCGATCGCCCGGGAGTGGCTCACCGAGATCGTCACGAACGACGTGCATCGCGAGGCCATGCTGCCCCACGTGTACCCCCTGGCCGAGGTGACCCTGCACCTACCCATCGAGGTGGCCGACTACGTCGACTTCTATGCGAGTGAGGACCACGCCTCCAACGTCGGCCAGATCTTCCGTCCGGACAATGCGGCCCTGCCCCCGAACTGGAAGCACCTGCCCATCGGCTACCACGGCCGCGCGGGCACCGTCGTCGTCTCCGGCACCGACGTCGTGCGCCCCACGGGCCAGCGCAAGGCACCGGGCGACCCGGCACCGACCTTCGGGCCGAGCATCCGCCTCGACATCGAGGCGGAGCTGGGCTACGTCGTCGGCGACGCGACCGAGATCGGCACCCGTGTCGGCGTCGACGCGGCGGCCGATCACATCTTCGGCGTCGTCATCCTCAACGACTGGAGCGCCAGGGACATCCAGGCCTGGGAGTACGTGCCGCTGGGCCCCTTCCTCGGCAAGTCGTTCGCGACGTCGATCTCCGCCTGGGTGACGCCTCTCGAGGCGCTGAGTCACGCCAGGGTGGCCGTGCCCGGCCAGCAGGCCCCGCCGGTCCTGCCCTACCTGCAGGGCGACGCGTTCGGGCTGGATGTCCACGTCGAGGTCAGGATCAACACCACGGTGGTCTCGCGACCGGAGCACTCGGCGATGTACTGGTCGCCCGCCCAGATGCTCGCCCACCTCACGGTCAATGGAGCATCACTGCGCAACGGTGACCTCTACGGATCGGGCACCATCAGCGGCCCGACCCGAGAGTCCCGCGGCAGCCTCCTCGAGCTGACCTGGAACGCGACCGAGCCGCTGACCCTCGACGACGGCAGCACCCGCGGATTCCTCGAGGACGGCGACACCGTCACGATGACGGCGTGGGCGCCCGGCCCGGACGGCGCCCGGATCGGCCTCGGCGAGGTCACCGGCACCATCGTTCCCGCCCGCTGACACCCCCCGGGAAGGCCCTCGCTCCCGGCCACCCCGGCGTTCAGTGCAGGATGACCGGCGCGCCCGTGGCCTCGTCGACATCGTCGAGCAGGTGCGACTCCTCGTGCCTGCGTGGCAGGAACAACGCCGCGACGAAGGTCAGCACACAGAGGATCGCGGCGATGAGGAACGTGTCTCCGAAGGCCTGAGCCGCCTCCGTGAGACCCTGCGAAACGGCGGCAGGACCGCCGATCTTGTCGACGATCGCCGGGTCGCGCTGAGACGCGATGGCCGGACCGGCCAGCGGATAGCCCTTGAGATAGGTGGTGAAGACGACCGAGATGACCGCGACGCCGATCGAGCTGGCGATCTGCTGGGTGATGTTGATCAGGGTCGAACCGCGCGCGACCTGATGGTTGGTCAGAGTCTTGAGGGCTGAGGTCATCAGCGGCATCATCGTGGCGCCCATGCCGAGCCCCATGACGAACAGGACCGGGATGAGGTAGCCCCAGTACGGCGTGTCCGCCGTGACCTGGGTCAGCGCGAACATGCCGGCGATGATCCCGACGAGGCCGACCGGGACGATGCGCCCGACCGGGATCCGGTCGACGAGGGCCCCGGCGATCGGCATCGTGATCATCGCGCCGATGCCCTGCGGCATCATGAGGAAGCCGGCATCGAGGGTGCCCTCGCCGCGCACCTCCTGCAGATACGTCGGCACGAGGAGGAGACCGCCGAAGAAGGCCGCAGCGAAGAGGAACATCGTGATCGTCGCGACCGTGAGGTTGCGGTTGGCGAAGAGCCGCAGGTCGAGCAGCGGGTGCTTCGGCCGGAAGCTGTAGACGACGAAGGCGACAAGCATCGCCAGGCCAATGAGCGCCGGCACCAAGACCTTGGCAGAGGCCACCGTGCCCTCCCCGGGGATCGAACTGACGCCGTAGAGGAACAACGCAAGCCCCGGGGACATGAGCAGCATGCCGATGACGTCGAAGGACTCCGACGGCTCGGGCCGGTCCGAGTCCAGCGCCCACATCGCGTAGAGAGCCGCGAGGATGCCGACCGGCACGTTGATGAGGAAGATCCAGTGCCAGCTCGCGACCTGGATGAGCCAGCCACCGAGGATCGGGCCGAAGATGGGACCGAGCAGCATCGGCACCCCGAGGATCGCCATGAGCCGGCCCATCCGCGCCGGGCCGGCGGCCCGGGTCATGATGGTCATCCCCAGCGGCATGAGCATGCCGCCGCCGAGTCCCTGCAGGACCCGGAAGCCGACGAGCACCTCGATGCTGCCTGCCGTCGCGCACAGCGCGGAGCCGAGCGTGAACAGCACGAGCGCGAGGATGTAGAGCCGCTTGGTCCCGAAGCGGTCGGCCGCCCAGCCGGTCAGCGGGATCACCGTGGCAAGGGACAGGGTGTACGCGGTGACCGTCCAGGCGACCGTCGAGTAGGCCACCGGATGCGCCGGGTCGCTGGCGAACGCGGCCTGGAAGGTCGGTAACGCGATGTTGACGACGGTGATGTCGAGGATCGACATGATCGCGCCCAGCACGACGACTCCGGCCACCTTGAGGACGGCACCGTCGATCTTGTCGGGATAGTCGAGCTGGGCGGGCTGAGAGGACACGCGGTCAGGCCTCCGAATCAGGTCTGGGCAGGAAACGGCAGCGGTGCCGCGGGCGGGAGTTACCCGCACCCAATATTGTGCACCCGGCACCGGGCGATGATGCAACTGTGATTCGGGTCAGCGGGTCAACCGGTCAGCGGGTCAGCGCTGATGGGGCGGCTGCTTGCCGCGCACCACCTGGGTCGCCGCGACCTTGTCGTGCAGCGTCTGGCGCTTGTCGTCCCACAGCGGCCACAGGCCGTCGATGAGCCAGAGAAAGACGTAGAAGCCCTGGATCACGGGAATGACCTGGACCAGCGCGAGCAGGCGCCGCCTCATCGCCGTCGCCAGGTCGAGCGGGCCTGGACGGTCGACGCGACGCACGCTGATGCCCATCACCATCTTCCCCGGGGTCTGGCCCGTCCACGTCCAGAACGCGATGGCGTAGACCGTGACCGTGAGGTAGCTGACGAGCGAGGCGAGCGCAAAAGTGCCTGAGGCCTGCGCCGCGAGGTCTTGGAGCGCCGTCCAGTCGAACGCCTCGATGTCGGCTGCGCCTGCGTCGGTGGCGCCGAAGGTTGCGGCGATGTCGTCGAGGAGCTTCGAGTAGCCGGGGACCAACGCCCGCGTGAGGAACTCGATGAGGATGATGAGGATGATCCCGTCGAGGAGCCAGGCAACGAAGCGGCGACCCCACGATGCGAGGGGGACCCCGTCGGCCGTCGTCGCGAGGGCGTGCATCCAGTCGGCGCCGGGCGCCTGCGGATGGCCCGGAGCGCCCTGCCACGGGCCGCCACCTCGTTGGGTCGACGCGGCGGGCGCCTGCGGGACGGCGGGGTCCTCCGACTGGGCCTGCCCGATGATCGACTGCGAGGCGGTCGGCGACCTCTTGGGGACCGTGTGGCTGCTCCATATCACCCCGTCCCAGTAGCGAAGCAGGTCTGGGTCGCTCGGGTCGTCATACCACCCGGCAGGCTGCTGGCTCATGGGCCAACTCTGTCACGAAGCGCCGGCACCCCCGACCGAGAGGTCCCGCGTACACGGGTCGCCCCGGCGTCGGGGTGTCGATGTCGGGATGTGTCAGAGATTGCCGCGCTTGTCCTGCTCGCGCTCGATGGACTCGAAGAGCGCCTTGAAGTTGCCCTTGCCGAAGCCGAGCGACCCATGCCGCTCGATGACCTCGAAGAAGACGGTCGGGCGGTCCCCGAGCGGTTTGGTGAAGATCTGCAGCAGGTAGCCGTCCTCGTCGCGGTCGACGAGGATCTTGCGCTTCTTCAGCTCCTCGATCGGCACCCGGACCTCGCCGATGCGGGCCCGCAGCTCCGGGTCGTCGTAGTACGAGTCCGGGGTGTCGAGGAACTCGACGCCCTCGGTGCGCAACGCGTCGACCGTGGCGAGGATGTCGCCCGTCGCGACGGCGAGGTGCTGGGCGCCCGGCCCGCGGTAGAACTCGAGGTACTCATCGATCTGGCTCTTGCGCTTGGCGATCGCCGGCTCGTTGAGCGGGAACTTGACGCGGTGGTTGCCGTTGGCCACGACCTTGGACATCAGCGCCGAGTAGTCGGTGGCGATGTCGTCGCCGATGAACTCGGCCATGTTGACGAAGCCCATGACCTTGTTGTAGAACCCGACCCACTCGTCCATCTTGCCGAGTTCGACGTTGCCGACGATGTGATCGAGGGCCTCGAACAGCCGCTTCGGGGCCCCATCGCGCTTGGCGTAGGTCGAGCTGGCCGCGACATAGCCGGGCAGGTAGGGCCCGGCGTAGACAGAGCCGTCGCCGGTGGCGTTGACGCGCTGCACGAGCGTGTGGCGAGTCTCGCCGTACGTGGCAATGGCCGCGACGCGCACCGTGCCGTGCTCATCGGTGAGCTCCTCCGGCTGCTGCAGCACCGTGGCCCCGGCTCGTTCGGCCTGGGCGATGCATCGGTCCACGTCGGGCACTTCGAGCGCGATGTCGACGACACCGTCGCCGTGCGCACGGTGATGGTCGGCGAGCCGGCTGTCGGGGCTCACGGCGCCGTTGACGACGAAGCGGATCGAGCCGCTCTCAAGGACGAACGACTTGTGATCGCGCTCGCCCTGCTCGGGACCTCGGTACGCGACCAGATCCATGCCCCAAGCGCTCTGGTAGTAGTGCGCTGCCTGGGTGGCATTGCCGACGACGAAGACGATCGCGTCCCACCCGGTGACAGGGAAGACGTCCTTGTTCTCGTCGTACTCCACCAGCCCCACCAGCTGCTTGAGCTGGTCGAGATCGAGGTCGGCCGCACGTTCCTGGTCGGTCAGATCCACAGTTGTCTCAGTCATCTTGTGAGCGTGACCCACCCCGCCGTCTTGGTCAACAGAGCCCAATCCGTCTGCACATACTGCACAAACTGCTGGCCGTATGCCGTTGCGCACAGGACAATGTGTCCATGCCTCCAGCGATGCCCAGTTCACCCAGCCCGGTCGACCGTCTCGACTGCCGCATCCTGCTGCTCCTGCTGTCCCGCCCGGGGATCGGCGTGCTCGGCGCCTCCCGGGAGCTGGGCGTCGCGCGCGGAACCGTACAGGCGCGGCTGGACCGGCTCCAGCGCCGCGGGGTCCTGCCCTCGATGGCGCCCCAGGTCGACCCCGCCGCGCTCGGCTACCCGGTGACCGCCTTCTGCACGCTGGAGATCCGTCAGGGCCAGGGCCACGCCCCCGTCATCGAGCACCTCGCGGCGATCCCGGAGGTCCTCGAGGCGCATACCATCACCGGCTCCGGTGACCTGCTCATCGAGGTCGTCGGGCAGGACAACGCCGACCTGCAACGGGTCCTCGACCGGATCATCGACGACACGCACGTGATGCGGGCCTCGACGGCCATCGCCTTGGAGACTCGCATCCGGCATCGGACGGCACCGCTCGTCGAGCACCTGCTCGACCTCTCGTCATAGGTTTGCAGGCTCAGCGGCGACCCACGAGCCAGCGCCGTATCCTCTCGATCCGGGCTCCGACCTGCTCGGACGATGCTGCCGCGAGGTCCGGTCCCCCGCAGGCTCGGCGCAGGTCCATGTGGACGGCCGCGTGCGGCACCGACTTCTGGCGGGCGTACGCGGAGACGAGCGTGTTGAGCTCCTTGCGCTGGGCCGCCAGGGCCCGGTGCGTGGCGATGGGGGCCGCTGACGGCGCTGACGGCGCCGGCGACTTCCCGACCTGTTTGGTCTGGCGTTCCTGGAGCAGGACCGCGACCTGGTCGGGCTCGAGCAGGCCCGGCAGACCGAGATATTCCTGCTCGTCCTCGGACCCCACCTGGGCGTGCATTCCCCACTGCTGCTTGTCGAAGAGCACGTGGTCGAAGTAGGCCTCCGACTCGAGCGCCTCGAAGCAACCGCCCTCGAGCGGCTTCGTCTCCCGGTTCGCGTTCGCCTCGTCGGTGAGCGTCTGCTCCTGGGTCCACTGGGCGGCGAGCTCGTCCGGGTCCGGCTTGCGATCGAGCACGTGGTCACGCTGCTCCTCGAGCCGGGCGGCATGGTCGAGGACGACCGGCACCGACGGCAGGAAGACAGAGGCTGTCTCGCCGCGGCGCCGGGCCCGGACGAAGCGTCCGATCGCCTGGGCGAAGTAGAGCGGGGTCGAGGTCGAGGTCGCGTAGACCCCGACGGCGAGTCGCGGCACGTCGACGCCCTCCGAGACCATCCGCACCGCGACCATCCACCGGGAGGCTGCGCCAACGAACTCCCCGATGCGGGCGGATGCGCCGGCGTCGTCGGACAGCACCACGGTGGGCGCCTCGCCGGTCAGCGCACGGAGGTGAGCGGCATACGCCCGGGCCTGGCTCTGGTTGGAGGCGATGACGAGTCCCGCCGCGTCGCTCACGCCGCGGCGGACTTCGGTCAGCCGCGTGTCGGCGGCGGCGAGGACCGCCGGGATCCACTCGCCCTTGGGGTCGAGGGCGGTGCGCCAGGCCTGGGCGATGGCGTCCTTGGTCATCGGCTCGCCGAGGCCGGCAGAGATCTCGTCGCCCATCTTGGTGCGCCAGCGCATCGTGCCGCCGTAGGACAGGAACAGGACCGGGCGCACCACACCGTCGCGCAGCGCGTCGGCATAGCCGTAGGAATAGTCGCTCGTGCTGACGAGTGCACCCTCAGCGTCGAGCTCGTAGCGCACGAACGGGATCGGGGAACTGTCCGACCGGAATGGCGTCCCCGTCAGCGCCAGGCGCCGGGCCGCCGGCTCGAACGCCTCGCGGATCCCCTCACCCCAGCTCTTGCTGTCACCGCCGTGGTGAATCTCGTCGAGGATGACAAGGGTCGGCCGCGAGGTGGTCAACGCGCGGTGCAGCGATGGGCGCGAGGCGACCTGGGCGTAGGTGACGGCGACCCCGTGGTAGTCCTCGCTGTGCCGGCCGACGGCGTTGCTGAACGCCGGGTCGAGGCTGATCCCGGCGCGCGCGGCCGCGTCGGCCCACTGTGTCTTGAGGTGCTCGGTCGGCGCGACGACGGTGACCCGCGAGACCACACCGGCGAAGAGGAGGTCCGTGGCCACCCGCAAGGCGAAGGTCGTCTTGCCCGACCCCGGTGTTGCGACCGCGAGGAAATCGCGGGGCGAGGCGGCGCGATAGGTGTCGAGAGCCGCCTGCTGCCAGGCGCGCAGCTTCGCAGCGGTGCCCCACGCTGCCCGTCCTGGGAAGGCGGGTGGCAGATGGAAGGCGGCCCCTGAACTCATAGGCCCCACACGGTAGTGCCTCTCGGGTGAATGGCCCGCCAGGGCCTTGCTCTGGTGCTCGGGACCGGTGCTCAGGACTTGTCGTCTCCGCCGTCCTGCGGGGCGCGGAGCCCGTCGTAGATCTCCTTGCAGATCGGACAGACCGGGAACTTCTGCGGGTCCCGGCCGGGGACCCAGATCTTGCCGCACAGCGCGACGACTGGATCCCCGGACAGGGCACTCTCGAGGATCTTCTCCTTGCGGACGTAGTGGGAGAAACGTTCGTGATCCCCGGGTTCCTGCAGCTCCTCACGCACCTCTTCGCGCTCGATCGTCGCGGTGCTCGTGTGCGGGCCGAGGGGTTCGGTCTCGAACGGGTCAGGAGGCATGACGCTCATGGATGGAAGTGTATGCCGCGTGCTTCCCCGAGGCGCCCGGAGAGCAGCACCGCCTCGACACCACCGACAGGTGCGCCGGGGTCGAGGTCGGAGTCGGGGTCGAGATCGGGGTCGAGGCCGAGCCGTCGAAGGGTCTGTCGCGCCACCGCGACCGGTGAGTCGAAGATCGTCACCGACTCCCCCACCGCGGCTGCGATCCGGTCCGCGACGAGACCGTAGTGGGTGCAGCCGAGGACGAGAGCGCGCACGTCGGGTGGGGTGCGCGCTGCCGCCGCCGCGATGCACGCGTCGACGGCTGCGGGATCGGCGGCCTCGATCGCCTCCGCCAGTCCGTGAGCCGGTACCGCGAAGGTGTCGAGATCGGCCGCGAAAGCGTCGATGAGACCGCGCAGATAGTCGCTCGACGCCGTGGCCGCGGTGGCCCAGACCGCCACCGGTCCGCCCAGGGCGGCCGCGGGACGGATGGCCGGGACGGTTCCGATGACGGGGATGGCCGGCTCGACCTCCGCCCGCAACGCCTCGAGCCCGTGGACCGACGCGGTGTTGCAGGCCACGACGATCGCGTCCGGCTCGTAGACAAGCGTCGCTCGGGCCGACTCGAGGATGAGGTGTCGCACCTCCTCCGGGGTGCGCGGCCCATAGGGCATGTTGTCCGGGTCGAGCGACAGGACGAGCGACACGTCCGGGCGTCGAGCGAGCAAGGCCTGGGCGTAGCTGACGAGGCCCAGGCCACTGTCGATGAGCGCGACCCGAGCGGCAGGCCGGCCGCGACCCGGCGCCGGCGCAGCGGCATACATCAGTTCATCGAGGGATCGTCGGGGAAGTTGGCGACGAACGCGAGGCTGTCCCGCTGGCGACGAAGGACCTCGCGCCACAGGACGTGCGGCTCGGAGGCGAACGGGTCGCGGGCCTCGGCGTCGACGATGTACCAGTCACCGCGCCGGATCTCCGACTCGAGCTGCCCCTCGGTCCACCCGGCGTAACCGGCGAAGATCCGCATACCGGCGAGCTCGGCCGCCACCACGGGCATGGGGGTGTCGAGGTCGACCAGGCCGATCGACCCGAAGAGGCGCTTGACGCCCAGCGGCTCGGACTCGTCGCCCGGGACCGTGACGAGCCCCAGCGCGGAGGTCATCGACACCGGCCCGCCCTGGAAGAGCACGGGTGGCGCGGTGACGACCACCTGCCATCCCGGCAGGACCGAGTCCACCTCGGCAGAGAGCGGCTTGTTGAGCACCACCCCCTGAGCGCCCGACTCGTCGTGATGCAGCACGAGGATGACCGACCGGACGAAGATGTCACCCCCGACCGCGGGCGTCGCGACGAGGAGGCGACCGGTGTGGAAGGTCGGACTCACGACTCCAGCCTTCCACACCGGCGATCCTGTGGCGCGACCGTCAGTAGCGGCGCGCCCGGCGGGTCTTCGGGCTGTCGTCGTCGCCCCACCGGGTGACAAGCGGCCGGGCACCTGCCTTGCCCCGTGCGCCACGTCGATCATCGCGGCTGCCGCGCCGATCATCGCTACCACCACGTCGCCCGCGCGCGGCGGCCGGGCCGCGCCGACGGTTGCCCGATCCGGCGAGCAGCCGCTGGAAGCTCTGGTCCGGGATCGGAACCCCGGATGGCGTGGTGGCGCCGGTCGCCGAGATGACGCCGTCGCCCGGGGCCGCCTTGACCGGCGCGATGTCCAGCCCGGCCTCACGCAGCTGGCGCTCCATCGTCCGGCGCTGATGCGGGAGCGCGAGGGTCACGACCGTTCCTCGATCGCCGGCACGCGCGGTCCGTCCCGAGCGGTGCAGGTAGTCCTTGTGATCGGCCGGAGGGTCGACCTGAAGCACGACGGACACGTCGTCGACATGGATGCCGCGGGCGGCGACGTCGGTCGCGACGAGGACCGGGAGCCGGCCGTCTCGGAAGGCCCCCAGGACCCGGTTGCGCTGGCTCTGGCCGAGCCCCCCGTGCAGAGCGGCGGCCACGACGCCCTGTTCGCGCAGCTGGCCGGCGACACGGTCGGCTCCCAGCTTGGTCCGGCAGAAGACCAGCGTGCGCCCGGGCCGGTTGGCAAGCTCGGCGGTGACGAGCTTCTTGTGCTGCGGGTCGATGAGCAGGACGTGGTGCTCCATCGTCTCGACCGAGGCGGTCGCCTCGTCCGTCGAGTGGACAACGGGATCGGTGAGGTAGCGAGCGACGAGCTCATCGACGTCGCGATCCAGCGTCGCCGAGAAGAGCAGGCGCTGACCGTCGCCCGGGATGACATCGAGGCTCGTCGTGATCTCGTCCAGGAATCCCATCTCGGCCATGTGATCGGCCTCGTCGAGGACGGTGATCGCGATGTCGGAGAGTTCGACGGCGCCCCGCTCGAGGAGGTCGTTGAGACGGCCGGGGGTCGCGATGAGGATGTCGACCCCCTTGTTGAGGGCGCTGATCTGCGTCGTGTAGCTCAGGCCTCCGGCGATGAGCTTGTGTCGCAGCCCGGCGACGTGCACGAGGGGCTCGAGCGCGTCGGAGACCTGCATGGCGAGCTCGCGCGTCGGCGTGAGGATCAACGCTCGCGGACGGCGCGGGACCCGCGGACGGCGCGCTTCGAGCAGGCGGGTGATGAGCGGCAGACCGAAGGCGAGCGTCTTGCCGGAGCCGGTCTGGCCCCGGCCGAGGACGTCCTTGCCGGCCAGCGCGTCGGGAATGGTAGCCGTCTGGATGGGGAACGGGGAGGTGATGCCCTCGCGGGCCAGCCGCTCGACGAGGCGCTCGGGCAGGCCGAGGGCCGCGAAGCCGTTGTCCGCGGAGACCTGCACCGGACCGTCCGACACGTCGGCGCGCGTGGACTTGGTCCAGTGGTCGGCCTCCATCCGCTCGGCCTCGGCACCGTGATGGCCGGCGCTGTGACGCTGGGTGTCGCGATGCTGGGTGTCCCGATGCTGGGTGTCCTTGACAGCGCGGC
>JAKDLQ010000018.1 GCA_030452775.1 Micrococcales bacterium
AGAGGAGTTGGGGATGCAGGTCGGTGGTGAGGATACGCAGGTGATGTCGTTCGCCCGATGCTCAGGCCCGCTGCGGTCGAACCAACTAGAGAACGCGGCATGGACGTGATCGAGCCGGACCCGCCGCGGGTCCAGGCCGTCAAGGGGCACGAACCATCTACTCGGCACTGACGTCGCCTTCCGTCGTCTCGAACTGACCCAGCGCCCGGCAGCCGATGATCTGGCCATCCGTGTCGCGCACCTCGCCCCATGGAAAAAACACGTCCGGGCGCGGGCGGGCGGCCGCGAGCACCCTTGAGACGAGGTATGCCGTGCCGGGGCAAGCGTCGGGAAGTCCCTCGACCGCATCCGAGTAGGTCAGGCGAGTGACGGGGACCTGGCCTTGTGTAGTGGTGAGCATCTCGCCTGCTGACGTGACCTCGACCAGCCGTGCGACCACGCCAGAAGCCTCCCAGCGCGCACACACCTCACTTCCGTGCAGGACGATGACCGGGTGCGCGGTCAGGTTGACGATCTTCACGACGCCGTCTCCTGGAGGGATGATCCCAAGACGCCCACGTGGGGCTGACCCCTATGGACGCGGGTGAGCCTGTACGTGTTGGTCGCGCCATCGAAGTGAAGGGGGACCAACCTCGACCATGGGTGGCGGCAGGACTCCTGACGGCACCCTGATATGCCGCATCCTGGATGGTGCTTCCTCGTGCAGTTCATCAACCACCAGCCGACCGCGACAGAGATGGACTTCGGCAGCCTCGCCGCGACAAGGATGGTGGCGTCGGGGTTCTCGTGCAACGCCTGGCGCAGCGCAGCAACGCACACCCGGGTGGCCGTCCAAGGCTCGGTCACAGCCCGTTGTTCATCGACACGCCCCTTCTCAGTGGCCACGAGGACCGGGCGGCTGGGCATATCAACGCCCTCGCTGTCCTCCGGGAAGGCCGCCACACGATACCAGCGGTCGGCGCACCACTGGGTGGGTTTCGTGGGGTGAACAAGCCGCCCCTCGCCGGGATCCGTCAGATCGAAGGTGACGAGAACCGTCCCGCACGGCGCATGGTCAGCCATCTGGCTGCGTAGAGTCAGCGGCCTGCCCCTCGCCGCATCATCGTTGGGCGTGAGCCGCCACGTGAAGCTGTCGTCGACATGGGGGGATGAGTCACGCCGATCCGCGTATTCCTCCAGCGTCACGTTGTCCCAGTCGGCGTACAGCTGATAGCCCAGCGAGATGCCTGCCATCCACAACAGGTTGGGGGCCAGGTGGAAGCCGCTGGAGGAGTCGTCGTCGTTCATCGCCATCTGGAGGTCACGACTCATCTGCTCGAGATCGGCAGTGACGTCCCACACACCGTCCTCGGGCAAGGCGGGCGCGGTGCGAGTGATCGCCCGGACATCGAGCCGTCCCTTGTGATCGTCGATGAGCTCCTTCTGGTGCCAGTCGTCCATCCACTCCTCCAGGTAGCGGATGACATACAGGGTCCCGTCCTTGCCGCGGAGCCTTGCCGACCACCAGCCGAGGCCGACCGCTAGGAGCACCGCGGCCAGGAGGGCCAAGCCGCGACGGGCATCGAATCTCTCCCCGGGG
Organism: Micrococcales bacterium; assembly: GCA_030452775.1. Taxonomy (GTDB): domain Bacteria; phylum Actinomycetota; class Actinomycetes; order Actinomycetales; family Dermatophilaceae; genus JAKDLQ01. The sequence goes on from JAKDLQ010000018.1 coordinate 1,580, forward strand.
GCGATGGGGAGTGCGTCTTCGATGACGAGCGCGACGAGCGTCACCGCGAGGACACCGCTCACGATGACGAGCCGATCGAGCACCCATCGGTTCCTAGCGAGCGTGCGGCGTCTGGCCATTGGATTCCACCTCCCTGGGCGTCTCTGGTCCTGCGGTTGCCGGTGGGTCTTCGACCCGGCGGTTACCGCGACCAGGCCGTCTGTGCATCACCTCGGCCGGCGCATCGGTGCCCGATCTGTCCCGGCGCGGCATCCGATGTCTCGTCATGGGAGTCCGGCCTCCGCCCGGGTGGCTGCAGCGGGCCTGAGGAAGAGGATTGGTGTCACTCCGGAAACCCGGAAGCGCTGCCAGTCAGCATCATTGGACACCACGACCAGGGTCGAGCGAGCCGCGTGTGGTGCCACCGCCTGTGCTGGCGTATCGTGTGACAGTTGGGTGAGGAGCACCAGGCCTCTGCTGGGATCGGGGATGAGACGCCACAGCGGCCAAGAGTGTTGTGACCAGGCGTGGATCCTCGTAGCGGCTGGCATCACTCGTGGCCAAGACCCGTCGTGGTGGTGAACTCCGGAGTGCCCGAGCCACAGGCCCGGCGCGGCCTGCAGGATGCCTACCGCGTCAGACCATGGGAGCCAGCCCCAGGTGCTGAGAGTCTTCTCCATCATGCCTGCCCTTCCGGCGGCTCGGAGTCCGCAGTGGTGGTGGCCGTCCTCGCCGTCACGCGCGGAACCAGCGCGAGCCAGTCGGTCGGCGCTTCCGGCAGCGCGGTTGTCGTTGTCACGCTGCCGTAACCTCGAGTCGTGGAGTTGCCGAGTCCGATCAGCCCATCGCTGAGGTCACGGATCGCCAGGCCGATCAGGTGTCGGCCCCAGTCAGGCACGGGATGTCGCTGGCGAGCCTGCCTCATGGACAGTGTCACCAGCGCGCCCGGCTGCCAAGCGATCCTGCTGAAGAGCTTCGCGTCGGCGGCGCCACCGGTGAACCGGTCGATGGGGGCGTGGTCGATCCTCATCTGCTCGCCACGGATCGGCGAGTCGACGAAGCGGATGAGACCGATGGTGCCCGATCCTGCTGCATCATCGGAAGCAGAGCCGAACAGTTCACAGGTGGGGCACTCGCCGCAGGTCGCCGTGCTCGACTCGCACACGGACACCCCGCATGTGCGCAGAATGAACTCACAGCGGGAGCGCAATACGCCTTTCCAAGTGCTGGCAGCCACCGTGTCCAAGGACGTCGACTCGTTGCAGTCGTGCCTCTTGGGGGGCGAGATGAGGAGAGGGTCGGTGGCCCGCAGTTCGATGTCCACCTGCCAGGTCTGTCCGGTGGGGGCGTCAAGCGTGGTGAGGACCAGCGGCTTCTGCCTCGCAGTGCCGGCGGTGACACCCCGCACCAGGTCTGGCGTCGAAGTCGCAGAGAGGATGCGGTCAAGCCCGAGTGGGTCGGCGATGCCGGCGCGAACCTCAATGACGCGGGCTTGACCGTGCCCACTCGTGCGCATTCCGCCTAGCACAGGTTGCCACTGCAGGGTGGCCGTGATGAGGTCGTCGACCGCGAGCAGCGCCACCTGGGCAGGTGTGCCGCTCTGGCTCGGGTCGGTGACCTGCAGTGACTCGCAGCGCGCCTCGAGCTGCACGAGGTCGATCTGGAGCAGGACCTGTAGTTTCACACCTGAGACCCGGGCGCGTCGGAACAGTTTCGAGGGCTCGGCCGCCCCGCGTCGGCGGTTGACCGCGGTGCGGACCGTCCCGTCGTCGAGCTCACCAGAGGCGATGTCGACCGACACCACCCTCAGCGCGCTCGGCGCGAGTGCCCGGGTGGGCCGGTACGGCTCGCCGGCGCCCTCGTCCGACGCCAACTCCTCGGGCTCGGACCCGCAGACCAGGTCGGCAAGGTTCGCGGGCCGGGATCCCGTGCTACCGTCCTGGCCGCGCGAGTCGATGGAAGCTGTCGACACGCTACGGGCGCCGGCCAGTCCGTGATTTGCGAGGTGCTCCCTCAGTGCGCCGGCCAGGGACGTGCCGCGAACCACCGGCTTGCCGAACGGATCCCGCGTGACCGGAATGTCGACAAGAAACTCATCGTCCTCCCCCGTACTCTGGGACCTGCGCCGCATCCGGGCGATCACATCCTCCCGCAGCGGGTCGCCGATGCTCAAAGGGTCGAGAAGCTCGAGCGACACGTCCATCACTGCCATTCGCCGGCTACGCATCGTCGCCCCCCAGTGCGGAGGCCGCAGCCCAGCCGCAACCCTCATGGCAGCGCAGACCCAGATTGTTGACCACGCTCGGAACACTCACTGCGGCCCCCGGCGGCGGAGTGACCTGCACGTGGAAGACGCTGTGCGGGATCACCGCGAAGTCCTGACTCTTGGGACTGTTGGCCTTCGAATGCCATCCTGCGGCCACGGCCCAGCGAGTGAAGCCCCGCACGATGTCGCATCCGGTGGCGTCGTCGAGTCCCAGGCTGTGACGCAGCATCCCCGGGGACGGATATGGCGTGGGGAATCCGAAGTCGTCGACGTAGACCCCGAGGGTCTCGAGCTCGACCCTCAGGACTGCCTTCCGCGTGACGGTGACCGGGGGGATGGGGGTCGGTGAGACCGACTCAATATGGACGCGTCCGGCGACGCTGCGGGAGCCGCCGAACCGTAGAGCGGTCCGCTCCACGAGACCGAGCCGAGTCAGGCCTTCCGACGTTCCGGCGACCCTGGCAGTCAGCCTGTGCTCGCCGAGGGCCAGGGCTTCGCGTCGATACAGCTGGTCGTCCTTGGCCCGCTCGGACCGGTCGAGCGCGACCCGGGTGCTGGGGAGCAGGCCGGCCCCGCTCGGCAGTTCCCGTTGACCTTTCGGGCGCTGCGGCCTGCCCCCGCACGTCTCGCAGGTCGCGACATCGAAGCGGTGCCCCTCGGGGGGACAGTCGGTGACCGGGTACTTGCACTTGCCGCGGTCGAGTGGGAGCGTCGGTTGCCCCGAGTTCGCCTCGTCGCGGACCACGGCATCGGCGAAGGACACGGACGCGATGAGGTCCTCGAAGTCTTGTTGGTCGGCGTCGGGCTGTAGGCGCCACCATCGCGCGGCTATCGCGCCTCGAAACATCGAGGCGGGCACATAGGACATGGACGTCGAACTGAAGCCGGACCCCTTCCCTGCTCCGACATGCATGACCTGATCGGCCCGCAGGGTCACCTCAAACAGATCCATGGGTCACCTTCCGAAGGATCGAATCGAGTCCCTCGATCGGCGCCACCGGGCGCATCGTGACGGCACCCATCCCCCGGTTACGCCAGGACCCGATCGCCGTCACGCCGTAGGCGCTCGCCTGCAGGATGGCCCGGTGCATCTCGGCGTCCTGTGTCGAGAGGGCGATCAGTGGCTCGACCGCGAAGCGAATGTCGCGGCCCGGCTTCTGCCAGATCTCCTCCGTGTTTGTCAGGGCCTCGGCTAGGGTCCCCCCGCTCTGGGAGTCGAGGCGGTTTCGTGAGCGTGACCAGAACTCGAACGCACCCAAGGGTCCGGCATCGGTCCATCCCCATGCGGCACTCCCTCCGGGATGACCCACCTTCCCCTCGCGGCCGTAAACGGCGTCGACCAGCTCGCCAGGGATGCCGAGGACGTGCGTCGCGGATGCACGCATCACTCCCTTGAGGCTCGTGGCCGGCAATGGAACCGCGCTCCGCGCCCGCGAGTCGAGGCCCTCGCCGCTCAATCCGCTGGAGACAAGGAAGGGTTGATGGAGTTGCACGGAGAACACCGCCGTGTCCACGTCAGCTCACCTCCAGGCGGTCATGAGAAGCCGGTGACGAGACGCCCACGCCCGGTGAAGGAGGGGTCCACCAACGAACGATCTGCAGCAAGGCGATGACATCGTCCAGGGGAAGCTGCTCCAGCCCGGGCGCACGCAAGCCGAGCCGGCGCGCCTCATCGGACAGGAAGCCGGTGATCGTCTCGTCCGGAACGTGTTCCTGTATCGCCGTGGAGATGTCGCGCATCCACTTCTGGCGCTGGCTGGCGGCAAGGCCGGCTACGTGGTCGATGAGGCCCCGATTGCCCGCGAACCACTGCAGCGGCCGGGACGGAGAGTGCTCAGAGGTGCCGGTTTGTGTCAGGTCAGCCCACCCGATCGCCGCGGCGGCCCCGTTGGTGGCCTTCTTCGCCGACCGCATCACCGTCTCGGCTGCGTTGATCGCGTCCTCGATCGGGTGCTTGTAGTGAGAGAAGACGACTCCGGCGGTCAGGGTCGGGGCTGCCCCCAGGTCCGAATCCCGCATCTCGCGACTCATCGCACTGGCCATCTCCTCGTTGAACGCATCGACCAGGTGAATCGCGAAGGCCCAGCCGCACGATGCCGGGACGGTGATGAGGACATCGTCCGCGGCGAGGGTGGTCACCACACCGGGCAGATATGCCGGGTCGCAGGACGGGTGGATCTGGGCGAGAGCGAACCGCCCGGCGTGCTTGATGGAGGCATCCAGAGCCTTGCTGACGCGCGTCGCTTGCGCAGGGGAGAGGCCCTCGAATAGGGCGCCGACATTGTTACCGTCTGCGTAGATCGTGGCGATGTGGTTCTTCTTCTCGACCGCGCGGCGCGGAAGTCTCCCGAGCTGATTGAGGTCCCTGACCGGCCGCAAGGGTGCGTCCACCAGTTCGGACACGGCTGCGAGTGTCTGCTCCTCCGGCGTCTGCCGGTCGGCGCCTACCGGCCCGCGCGCACCCGCGGGTCTGCCCTGACTGTCGCGGAGAATGCAGTCATCGCACTGGGGCTGGGACTTGCGGTCGGTGACCGCGGACTCCGCGGCGGCAAGCCCGCACGACCCGCATCGAGATGCGTAGGGATCCTCCCGGACCGGCGGAAGCCATGCCAGTGCGCCTCGGCCGTCCGGCATGTTCAGCGAGGGGGTGCCGAGCAGGCGGCGGGCCGACTCCAGGCGGTTCAGCGCCTCCGCGTACGTCTCTGCCCTGGCCCAGGAAGCCTCGAGATAGGCATGGGGCAGCGCTTCGCGGAGACGGATCAGGACCTGCTCTACGAGCCCGATGCCGCACTCGGCCTGCGTCGGCGCGGCCATTGGCCGCACCAGGTGTGCAACTCCCTCCGCGGTGTAGGTCTCGTCATTGGGTTGCCATCCGAGGACGGCGAAGTTCCCGGCATCGGTTGCGTTGGTCACCATCCGGGAGGCGCCGCGCCGACGTCGCAGCTGTCCCTCATCGGCACCGGCCGTGCGCCCGATGTACTCCTGGATGCGGGTCACGCCGACATCGAGATACAGCTTCATCGCCTCTCATCCTCCAGCCATGGCCGGGGCACCCGAGGATCGTCCTGCGATGCGTCCGGCAAGATCACCAACGCGTTCGGGGCGCCTTGGGTGCGTCCGGCGGCCCCGCTTGACTTCTTCCAGAAATCGAACCTGAAGTCCCTTTGGGGCGTGTCGTCCGGCGGGTACTTGAGCAGGTTGCTCGGGACCCAGTCGAGAGCTGAGAGAGCCACCACCTGGGGCAAAGTGCTTGCCAGCCCGCGTGCGGTGAACTCGCGTAGGCACGACTCGACGGTCGGCGGCGCTGACCCTTCCCTCGCTCCGGTGTAGCGGCGCGCATCCTCAGCCACGAGCGACTGTTCGGCGATCGTAGCGGTGACGTTCCCCAAGCCAAGCCCCTTGCCCTTTCCCAGGTGCAGACCAAGCTGGTGAGAGCCCACATAGCTGCGCAGGCCCAACGGGAGTGATCCGCTCACCGAACGCCATACGGACTCGTGGCGGAGCAGGTCAGGGTTCACGGACACGAGCAGACCACCGAGTTGCTCCACGGTGACGTTGTCGAAGGTGATCGTCGCGGTCAGCGTAGCCCCTGCTGGTACGAGCTGATGGTGTGACGTCATCTGCGCGTTCGGGTTCGGACCCGGCAGGTGGCGTGTGGCTTCGATACCTGACACCCAGTACCGCTTCCGACCCCGTATCTGTCGAGGCGTCGGGTTGTCAGCGCGCGAGCCCCACTCGCGCAGCGGCCGTTGACCTTTTGGTGCTTGTTTGCCCGCCCACATCGAGTTCTCGAGATAGAACTGTCCAGCTCCCGGGCTCGGCGAACCCATCTCGGCGAGCATCGTGACCGCGTCGGAAACGTCCGAGACCGTCGCGATGGAGGCCCTTACGTGACCTTGGTAGGCGGCAACACGAGCCCGGCCTGCGTCGGCACCGCCCGTGGTGGTTCGTTCTTCCGCCATCCCGAATAGGCGACAGCTCGGGCACAGGTGGTCAGGGTCCGCGCAAGGGCGGTATTCGCCGACGCGGCTCGCGACGGAGTGCTTGCCGGCCGTCCGCCACAGCACAGCCCGAGAGACCTTCCTGACCCGCAGGGTCGCCGGATCGACCTCCGCCCAGACCACCTCTCCGGCAGTCAGGGTTTGACCTACCTCCTGGCGATTGCCGATCCCATCGACCTGCAGGTGTGGCAGGTCGCCCCTGCGCCGCGTCACGACATCCCGCGAGTCCTCGGCCGCCCTCCAGTAGTCCTCCAAAACCTGCGGTCCGAGCACCTGCGGTTCGGCAGTCGCGGCATCCTCCGCGGCGAACGGCAGATGGTAAGGGTGCTCCTTTGTCCCACGGGGTTCACGCACTCGGGAACCCAACGGTGTGGAGACGATCGTGCGCCAGTGCGCCTTCGCACAGTCACGATCGGTGCAGAGCCGCGGCCGGTCGTCTCCCGTGAGTTCCAGCCGGGCGTGCCGGACCGCAAGAGAAGCCGGCGATGGATCGAAGTGATAGCGCTGATCGGCGCTGAAGGAGTGGCCAGCCGGAAAGATCCGGGCCTGGACCCAGATGGCAGGGTAGGAAACCGCGCCGTGGGTCCACGGCCGGCAAAGGACAACCTCGTCACGGCTCACGACAACCGCCATCCGCTGACGCTCGGGCTCGGGTGCGACAGCAGGGTCGCGATGTACCGGAGTGAAGTCGGCATCGATGACCCGAAGGCAGCTGTCCGTGATGGCTTCATGGAAGGCGCGTATGGCGCCGGCAATCGAGGAACCTGACACCACCCGTCGCCCGTCGGCCAGGACATGTGGGGCGTAAGGATCGTCTGCGCTTCCGGTGCCGCCGCCACTGAGAGCCAGATCGGTTACCGCGGTGAAGATCGCGGTGAAGCGGCCGCTGAAACGTCCGGCATCCAGGGCCAACTGACCGGCAGGCTCGCCACGTCGCGGCCCGTTCCCGAGCGGCACGAAATTGTAGGGATTGACGAAGCCGGTACGGTCGTTCTCCAGCTCCGTGCGGCGGCTCTGGACCTGGTTTTGGCGCTGCGCCTGGCTCTTCTCCTCGGCCCTCGTGGCCATCAGCGCACGATGCTCGTCCGCGCTCTCGAACATGCCCACAGGTGCCCCACCGGCCCCTTCGCCGCGACCGACGAGCCAGAAGGGAGCCTGATTCAACGTTTGGCGAGACTGCAGATCGTCGGCCCCAGCCATGGGGGGGATCATTCCGGTCGGCTGGCCCGGAACACGGTATTGCCAGCCCTTCGCGGTGGCCGTGAGGGTAGGTAGTCTCGTCACAACGAGCGCTTCGCCGACTTCGATGAGTGCCTCGGTCAACTCACGGTGCTCGTCCGGATGATCGGAGGCGATGATCGTCACTCGGGCCATACACGGCAGCCCGCTGTGTATGGCACGCAGTTGCTCCTCGACCTCCCCCGAGTTGGCGTCGAAGTGGATCGCGGGGCCGCCAGCACCAGCCGAATACGGGCGCCCGGTAACCACCCCGTCCACCATCTGGAGAAGGCAGTAGCCCACATATTCAAGAGGACCCGAGCCGTCGCAGTCGACGCACCACCCGCAACTCATCAGTTCCCCTCGAGGTCGACGTCATCAGTCCCGACATCCCGCCACTTCGCAACAGCATGCCAGTCAGGCAAGACCATTTGGTGCCCAAAACGGGAAACTGTGATGAGCCCACTGCGTGCACGTCATGCACCGCGCCGCCTGAGTAGGAAACGAAGTGCTCCCGAGTCGAGCGAGACGCTCATTGGGGTCACTCGTTCAGAGCGGCCACGCGCTCAGGGTCAGGCGAGTCTCGAAGCGGCGGCGGGTGCCGTCGATCGGGTCGTCGAACTCGAGCACCGCCGCGAGTAGCTGCAACGGCTGCGAGAAGTCGTCCGGATCAACAGCGCTCCCGAGGTCCGTCGGATAGAGAGCGTCGCCGACGATGGGGATCCCGAGCCCGGTGAGGTGACAGCGCAGCTGGTGGGTGCGCCCGGTGCGCGGGGTCAACCGGTAGAGACCGAGGTCACCGAGTGACCCGCGCCGGCGGTCCACGAGCTCGACGAGCGTCTCGGTGTTGGGCTCGGCGTCGGGGACCTCCCGGGCCTGATGACGGCCGTGCTCCTTGACGATATGGGTGCGCCGGACCAGCGGGAGGCCGAGGTCGTCGCGGATCGGCGCCACCGCGAGGTACTCCTTGTGGACGCGCCCCTCGGCAAAGGCCCGCTGGTAGGCCCCGCGCCAGCGCTGCTCGGTCGTGAAGACGAGCACGCCGGCGGTGAGCCGGTCGAGGCGGTGCGCGGGCGTGAGCCGCGGCAGCCCCGTAAGGACCCGGGTCCTTGCGAGGGCGCTCTGCACGACGTGGCGGCCACGTGGCATCGTCGCGAGGAAGTGCGGCTTGTCGATGACCACGAGGCGCTCGTCGCGGTGGCGCACCTCGATGCCGAACGGCACCTCGACCTCGTCCGGCAGATCGCGGTGGGCCCACACCACCGACCGCGGGACGAAGGGCGCGTCCGGCGGCACGGATCGGCCGGCCGCGTCGACGAACTCGCCGTCGCGCAGCATCCGGTCGACCTCGTCCGCGTTCAGCCCGGCCGCCAGCCGCTCGGCGAGGTGGTCACGCAGCGAGCGCCACGGGCCGCCTTGGGGCATCCGGAAGCGCTGGGCGTCGACACCGTGCCGCGGCGGCAGGGGCGAGGCCGGGATGGCGCCCCGCGCCACGTCAGGCCTGCCCGACCACGAGCGGCTCGACCTCGCGCCCGAGGTAGTGACCGTATGCCGCTGCGGCGCGGGCCAGCCCGCGGCGCCGGTTCGCGGGCAGCGGAGCGAAGGGGCTCACCTCGACCGTGACGTGCGAGCGCCGCGGGACCCGCTTCCACGTGCCGGCCACCTCACCGTCGATGACGAGGGTCGGCTTGAAGACCATGTTGCGACCGGGCACGACCGTGGCGACGTGCTCGGGTGGCAGCACGATGTCGCGAGTGCGGTAACCGAGGAGTGCCTCGTCCCACTGCGGCAGCAGGTGCACTCCCGGGAGGCGAGCGCGGCCGGGGGCCGGGTGCGCGTCGACGTGGCGGAGCCAGGTCTGGCCGTCGACCTCCTCCCGGACGATGCGGTCATCGATGAGGGCGAGCGCCTCGCGGGTGAAGCCGAGCGTGCCGGCAACCCACCCGGCGACATCCTTCTCGGTCACCGGTCCGTGGCTGCGCACGTAACGCTCCGCGACCGTCGCCATCGCCTCCTCGCGGGTCGGCTCGAACGAGCGCGGCACCCAGGAATCGATGAGCACGAAGCTCGGCTGCTTGCCGAGGAGCGGGCCCTGGCAGAGCAGCCCCGTCATGCAGTGGTGTCCGACCAGGTGGGGCAGGCGCTGGCCGGACGGGTCGATGCCGTGCGCGACGAGCAGCGCCATCACGTCGGGTCGGCTCATCGGCTCGGTGAGGTGCTCCTCGAACAGCGCGCCGGCCGCGGCGAGATCAGGCCCGGTGAGCCCGAGCTGCCGGTAGCGCCCGGCGAGCGAGTCGATCACCCGTCCGGCGAGCAGCCGGCACATCCACCTCGCGTCGGCGGCCGGCACCCAGTGGATCGTGCCGCGCATCGGCCAGGTGCGCACGATCTCGCGGTCCAGCACGGCCTGCTCGATCTGGGCCAGGGTCAGGCCCGAGCGCACCCCGAGCGACCACGCGCCGCTCGCGTAGTCCTGCGCCTGCAGGGCCCCGAGCGCGCGCGTGACCTCGATCGCCGCGGCCGGTGCGGCCGCCGACCCGAGGGCGGGTGTGAGTCCGAGAGCCGCCATCCGGGCGCGCCGCAGCCGCCTGCGGTCGGCGCCCTTCATCGCGCGCCGGGTCCCGCGCCGGGCCCGGCACCGGGCCCAGCGGCATACGGCAAGGGCCTCGCGCCGGTGACGCGCGTCCTCATCCGAGGACGCCGGCGCCGAACTGTGCCTTGATGTCGGCGAAGAGCGCCGGCGTGGCGGTGACGCGCAGCGACTCGTCGAGCGACATGAGCACCGAGCGGCCCGGCTGGGTCAGCCTCACGTGGACCTCGGTGGCACCCGGGTGCTCGCGCAGGATCTCGCGCAGCCGTTCGGCCCGCCCCGACGTCACCTGTCCGAGCGGGAGGGTCAGCACGACCGGGCCGCGGGGCCCTTCCCGGATGTCGGGGATCGTCAGCTCCTGGGCAAAGATCGAGATCGAGTCGTCCCGGGCGGAGACCCGGCCCTTGACCGCGCACACGATGTCCTGGGCGAGCATGGTCGAGTAGGTCATGAAGGAGGACGGGAAGAAGAGGCACTCGATGGCGCCGTCGAGATCCTCGACGGTGGCGATCGCCCAGAGGTCACCCTTCTTGGTGCGCTTGAGCTGCAGGCTCGTGATGAGCCCGGCGACGGTGACCGGCGTGCCGTCCGGCCTGCCCTCGTCGCCCATGAGCGAGGCGATCGAGGTGTCGGCGTGCCCGGCGAGGATGTGCTCGATGCCGTAGAGCGGATGGTCGCTGACGTAGAGCCCGAGCATCTCGCGCTCGAAGGAGAGCAGCGTCGCCTTGTCCCACTCGCTCGCCGGCACGCGAGGCAGCCCGTCGAAGACGTCGGCCGCCCCGGCGTCGGCGCCGCCGTCGCCCATGAGGGCGCCGAAGAGGCTGTCCTGGCCGATGGCCTCCTGCCTCTTGACCTCGATGAGCGCGTCGATGTAGCGCTCGTGCACCTCGACCTGCCCGCGCCGGCTCTCCCCGAGGGAGTCGAAGGCGCCGCCCTTGATGAGCGACTCGATCGTGCGCTTGTTGCACACGAGCGCAGGCACCTTGGACAGGAAGTCCTTGAAGGAGGAGAAGGACCCCTTCTCCTCGCGCGCGGTGAGGATCGCCTCGACGACGGGGCGGCCGACATTGCGGATCGCCGCGAGGCCGAAGCGGATGTCGGTGCCGACGGCCGCGAAGTTGGCGATCGACTCGTTGACGTCGGGGGGCAGCACCTTGATGCCCATGTGCCGGCACTCGCCCAGGTAGACGGCCGACTTGTCCTTGTCGTCGCGCACGCTCGTCAGCAGCGCCGCCATGTACTCGGCCGGGTAGTTGGCCTTGAGGTAGCCGGTCCAGTAGGACACGAGCCCGTAGGCCGCGGTGTGTGCCTTGTTGAACGCGTAGTCGGAGAAGGGGACGAGCACTTCCCAGAGCGCCTTGACCGATGCCTCGTTGAATCCCTTGGCCCTCATGCCGTCGCTGAAGGGGACGTACTCGGCGTCGAGGACCTCCTTCTTCTTCTTGCCCATGGCCCGGCGCAGCAGGTCGGCGTGCCCGAGCGTGTAGCCGGCGAGCTGCTGGGCGATCTCCATGACCTGCTCCTGGTAGATGACCAGGCCATGGGTCGTGCCGAGGATGGGCTCGAGTGCCGCCACCATCTCCGGCTGGAGCTTGCCCTCAAGCTTGGGGTCGAGCGGGGTCAGCGGCTGCTTGCCGTTCTTGCGCAGCGCGAAGTTGGTGTGTGCGTTGACGCCCATCGGTCCAGGACGATAGAGCGCGAGGGCCGCCGAGATGTCCTCGAAGGTGTCCGGCTGCATGAGCCGCAGCAGCGTGCGCATCCCGGCGCCGTCGAGCTGGAAGACCCCGAGCGTGTCGCCGCGGCCGAGCAGCTCGTAGGTCGCCTTGTCGCTCATGTCCTTGGAGAGGGCCTCGAGGTCGATGTCCTCGTCGCGGTTGAGCCTGACGTTGTCGATGGCGTCGTCGAGGATCGTGAGGTTGCGCAGGCCGAGGAAGTCCATCTTGACCAGGCCGAGCGACTCGCAGCTCGGGTAGTCGAACTGGGTGATGATCTGCCCGTCCTGCAGCCGTCGCATGATCGGGATGACGTCGACGAGCGGCTCGCTGCTCATGATGACGCCGGCAGCGTGCACCCCCCACTGGCGCTTGAGCCCCTCGAGGCCGAGGGCGGTCGCGACGACCTCCTGAGCGGCCGGATCGTCATCGTGGGCCGCCCGGAAGTCCGCCGCCTCGTCGTAGCGCTTGGCCTCGGGGTTGAAGACGTCCTTGAGGGGGACGTCCTTGCCCATGATCGGGGGCGGCATCGCCTTGGTGAGCTTCTCCCCCATGGCGAAGGGGTGCCCGAGGACCCGGGCGGCGTCCTTGACGGCCTGCTTCGCCTTGATCGTGCCGTAGGTGACGATCTGGGCCACCCGCTCCTCGCCGTACTTCTGCGTGACGTAGCGGATGACCTCACCGCGGCGGCGCTCGTCGAAGTCGACGTCGAAGTCGGGCAGCGATGGCCGCTCGGGGTTGAGGAAGCGCTCGAAGATGAGCCCGTGCGGGATGGGGTCGAGGTCGGTGATCCCCATCGCGTAGGCGCACATCGAGCCGGGACCGGAGCCCCGGCCGGGCCCGACCCTGATGCCGTTGTCCTTGGCCCAGTTGATGAAGTCGGCGACGACGAGGAAGTACCCGGGGTAGCCCTTGGAGATGATGACCTCCTGCTCGAAGGCCGCCTGCGTGCGCGCGTAGTCGGGCACCCCCTGCGGGAAGCGTCGCGCCAGCCCGGTCTCGACCTCCTTGATGAACCACGACGTCTCGTCCTCCCCCTCGGGGCAGGGGAAGCGGGGCATGTAGCGTCCCTCCGCCTCCGTGAAGGACACCTCGCATCGCTCGGCGACGAGCAGGGTGTTGTCGCACGCCTCCGGCAGCTCTCGCCAGAGGTGGCGCATCTCCTGGGCGGACTTGAGGTAGAACTCGTCGGCGTCGAACTTGAACCGGCCCGGGTCCATCAGCGTCGAACCGGACTGGACGCAGAGCAGCGCCGCGTGCGCCTTGGCGTCCTCGGCGCGGGTGTAGTGCAGGTCGTTGGTCGCGAGCAGTGGCAGGCGCAGCTCGCGTGCAAGCCGGATGAGGTCCTGCTGGACCCGGCGCTCGATCTCGAGGCCGTGGTCCATCACCTCGCAGTAGACCTGCTCGGCCCCGAAGATGTCGCGCAGCTCGGCGGCCGCCGCGCGAGCCTCGGCGTACTGCCCGAAGCGCAGCCGCGTCTGGATCTCGCTCGACGGGCAGCCGGTCGTGACGATGAGGCCCTTGCCGTAGGTGGAGAGCAGCTCGCGGTCGACGCGCGGCCACTTCGTGTAGACCTGATCGAGCGAGGCGATCGAGCTCATCCGGAAGAGGTTGTGCATCCCCTCGTTGTTCTCGGCGAGCATCGTCATGTGCGTGTAGGCGCCCCCGCCCGAGATGTCGTCTCGGCCGCCGTCCCCCCAGCTGACCTTGGTCCGGTCCGTGCGGTGCGTGCCCGGGGTGACGTAGGCCTCGACGCCGATGATCGGCTTGACGCCGGTCCCCTGGGCCTTCTGCCAGAACTCGTAGGCGCCGAAGAGGTAGCCGTGGTCGGTGCTCGCGAGCGCCGGCATCCCCATCCGCGCGGCCTCGGTGAACAGGTCGGTGATGCGCGCCGCGCCATCGAGCATCGAGTACTCCGTGTGCACGTGCAAGTGCACGAAGCTCTCGTCTCTGCTGGTCTGCGCGGGCGCTGAGTTCGCTGCGGGCGCTGAGTTCGCTGAGGGCACTGTGGGCGGAGCGTGGGTGGGCATCGTCCCAGAGTCTACGTCTGCCCGCCGACGCGCTCGCGCGTGTCGGGGTGCACGCCACGCCGGTGTCGCGGGGGCGGCAAGGACGGTGAGGACAACGAGGCCGTATGCCGCCCAGCCGGCCCAGCGGCATACACCGCGGTCACCTGCGGCCTCGAGGACGTGCGGCGCTCGTGGATTCGGGTCAGAAGGTGGCGGCGATGTCGAGCGCTCGCTGCAGGTCCTCGGGATAGGGGCTCTCGAAGTGCACGTATGTCCCCGTGCCGGGATGCTCGAACCCGAGCCCGACGGCGTGCAGCCACTGCCGATCGAGGCGCAGGGTCGCAGCGAGCTGCGGGTCGGCTCCATAGAGCGGGTCGCCGCAGCACGGGTGCTTGAGCGCCGCCAGATGGACGCGGATCTGGTGGGTGCGCCCGGTCTCGAGGTGGATCTTGAGCAGGCTGGCGTGCCGGAAGGCCTCGGTGACCTCGTAGTGGGTGACCGCCGGCTTGCCCGACCTCATGACGGCGAACCTGAACTCGTGACCGGGACGACGTCCGATCGGGGCCTCGACGGTGCCGACGACCGGGTCGGGCAGTCCCTGGACGAGCGCGTGGTAGGTCTTGTCGACGGCCCGGGTGCGGAAGGCATGCTTGAGTCGCGAGTAGGCGTGCTCGCTCTTGGCCACGACCATGAGGCCCGACGTGCCGACGTCGAGCCGGCTGACGATCCCCTGCCGCTCGGGTGCCCCCGAGGTGGAGATCCGGTAGCCGGCCGCAGCGAGCCCGCCCACGACGTCGAGGCCTTCCCAGCCGACGCTCGGGTGGGCGGCGACGCCGACCGGCTTGTCGATGACGATGATGTCGTCGTCGTCGTGGACGACCGTCATTCCCGGGACCGGCTCCGCCCGGACCGCCACCCGCGGCCGGGGCGGGCTCGGCAACGAGACCTCGAGCATGGTGCCCGCGGTGAGCCGCTCGGACTTGCCGAGCGGGTGGCCCCCGAGCACGATGTGCCCGGCAGCGGCGAGGTCGGCAGCCTTGGTCCGGGAGACGCCGAAGAGCCGAGCCACCCCGGTGTCGACGCGCTCTCCCTCGAGTCCGTCGGGCACGAGGACGGCGCGGACCTCAGTCATCGCCGGCGCTCTCGGCTGCGCGATCGGCCTCGCGCCTGCCGTCGATGCCGATCCCACGCAGCGAGAGCAGGATGATGAGGATGGCGCCGACGACGATCCAGATGTCGGCGACGTTGCCGATGAACCACCCGTTGTAGTCGAGGAAGTCGACCACGTGTCCCTGACCACCACCGGGTGGGCGGACGAAGCGGTCGGTGAGATTGCCGACGGCGCTGCCAAGGAGCAGCCCGAGCGCGATGGCCCAGCCTCTCGATCCGAGATCCCTGGCGACGAAGATGATCGCGCCGAGCACCCCGAGTGCGATGATCGTCATGATCCACGTGTTGTCGGCGCCGAGGGAGAGCGCCGCCCCGGGGTTGCCGATGAGCCGCAGTTGGATGACATCGTCGATGAAGGGCCGCGGCTG
>JAKDLQ010000249.1 GCA_030452775.1 Micrococcales bacterium
TGCCCATCCTGGCGGTCAGAGCGCGACCAGGCCGCCTCCACCAGGCCTTGCAGGCGGGTCTCGAGCAGCGAGGTGCCACCGGCCCCGTCCGGGCCCGGCAGAGGAGATGGTGCGTCCGTGTACGGCATCCTCGCCTCGCCTCCCCTTCCCTGCTGCCTGGTGGCCTGATGACCCGGTGTAGCTCGACCCGGTGTAGCTCGACCCGGTGTGGCTTCGCTACTCCTCAAGTATAGAACAGGCGTTCGATAATTGGCAAGGGTTTCGAGGCTCGATCCTGGTTGTCGGATCGTGCACCTCAGCCCTGGAGTGCCCTACCTACCCGACATCGGTGAGCGGTCAGGTCGCGTGACGAAGGGTGAGGTCGAGCAGGCTGATCGCGCCGGCCTTGTCGAGTGGCTCGTTGCCGTTGCCGCACTTGGGGGACTGGACGCATGACGGGCAGCCGCGATCGCACGCGCACGCCGCGATCGCCTCGCGGGTGGCCCCGAGCCACTCAGAGGCCCGAAGGAAACCGCGCTCGGCGAAGCCCGCACCACCCGGATGCCCGTCATAGATGAGGATCGTCGGCAGGCCCGTGTCGGGGTGCCGGTCGGTCGAGACGCCACCGATGTCCCAGCGGTCCGCGGTGGCGAAGAGTGGCAGCATCCCGATGGCGGCGTGTTCGGCGGCGTGCGCCGCGCCTGGGATGCCGGGCGCACCGATCCCAACCGCCTCGAGTGCGTCCTCAGGCAGCGTCCACCACATCGCCTTGGTCGACAGCGACCTCGCCGGCAGGTCGAGCGGGTGCTCGCCGATGACCTCGCCGCCTGGCAGCCGGCGGAGGAACGAGGTGACCTGGCTGCGAACCGTGACGTGCCCGAACGCGAGCCGCAGCGGCCCCCAGTCGCGATGATCGAGCTCACGGACGATCTCGAACTCGCTCACCGACCGTGCCTGGGTGCTCCAGCCGGGATCCCCGCGGACGGCCTGAGCCGCGTGGTCAGCCAGATCGAGCTCGGTGATGACCCACGTCTGCCCCTGGTGGACGTGGACGGCGCCGGTGTGGACCTGCGCGTGCGCCGATGCCTCATCGACCGTGCCGATGACGCGGCCGGTGCGGGTCTCGACGATCCGCACGAGCTCACCGGCGCCCCGCAGGGTGAGGTGGTCGGATGGCCGATCGGGCCTCGCCCAGTACCAGCCCTGCGGTCGCCGCTTGAGGATGTGCTTGGCCACGAGGGTCTCGAGCAGCGCCCCGGTCTGCGGGCCGAACAGCGCGAAGTCCCCTGGGGTGATGGGCAGTTCGGCCGCCGCCGCCGCAAGGTGCGGCCCGAGGACATGGGGGTTGTCCGGGTCGACGACGGTGGCCTCGACGCCGCGAGCGAAGACCGACTCCGGATGGTGCACGACGAACGTGTCGAGCGGGTCGTCGGCCGCGACGAGGATCGCGAGTGAGCGGTGCCCGCTGCGCCCGGCCCGTCCCGCCTGCTGCCAGAGCGAGGCCAGCGTGCCGGGCCAGCCGGCGAGGACCACCGCATCGAGGCCGCTGACATCGATGCCGAGCTCGAGCGCGTTCGTCGCGGCCAGGCCGCGCAGCTGCCTCGAACGCAGGGCCGACTCGAGCTCGCGACGTTCTTCGGGAAGATAGCCGCCGCGGTATGCCGCTGTGCTGGCTTCCAGGGTCACCGGCAGTCGCTCACGGGCGATCCTCGCGAGCACTTCGACACCGGCGCGGGACCGGGCGAAGGCCACGGTCTGGATGTCCTCGACGACGAGGTCGGCGAGCAGCTCGCCCGCCTCCGTGAGGGCACTGGTCCGCCTGGGCCGGCCGTCGGTGTCGGTGATGAGTGGCGGCTCCCACAGGGCGAACGTCATCGCACCCCGAGGTGAGCCGTCCCGGGTGACGGAGCACAGCGGCATACCCAGAAGTCTCGCTGCGTGCTCCTGTGGGTCGGCCACGGTGGCGGAGGCGAAGACGAACGTCGGGTACGCCTTGTAGCGCGCCGCGATCCGACGCAGCCGACGGATCACGGCAGCCAGGTGCGAGCCGAAGACGCCTCTGTAGACGTGGCATTCGTCGACGATGACGTAGCGCAACGCCCGGAGGAAGGAGCTCCAGCGCTCGTGTCCCGGCAGCAGCGAGTGATGCACCAGGTCGGGGTTGGTGAGCACGAGGTTGGCGTGTTCGCGCACCCAGCGGCGTTCCTCGGCCGGGGTGTCGCCGTCGTACGTGGCGCTCCGCACGCCGGGGAGGGCGAGATCGCCGATGCGGGCGCGTTGGTCCGCGGCGAGGGCCTTCGTCGGGGAGATGTAGATGGCCGTCGCGCCGCGACCGCCCAGGGCCCCGGCGCCTTCGATGAGGTCGGTCAGCAGCGGCATGAGATAGCCGAGGCTCTTGCCCGAGGCCGTGCCCGTCGAGACGACGACGTGGCGCCCGGCGTGCGCGGCATCCGCGACCTCGACCTGGTGGCTCCACGGGGCGCCGATTCCGGATCCGGTGAGCGCGCCGTGCAGGGTAGGGGCGATCCACTCGGGCCATGCCGCCAGCTGCTCTCGCCGCTCGGGCACCTCATGGACGTGCAGCAGCCGCCCGGGGTGCTCGCCCGCCAGACGGCGGAGCAGATCGGCCGGGTCCATTGGAGCAACCTATGCGGTCGAGGTACGGTTGCACACGAACGCAGCAGGAACCCGTCGACAGGTATCGCAAGCGCGGCGGGACCAAGGTGGGAGGCGAGCGTTGGTGGATCTCTCGATCACCCGGACCGAGCACGGTGATCGGACCGTGGTGCGCATCGATGGCGACATCGACGTCTACACCGCTGCGCTGGTCCGGGAGAAGCTCGACAGTCAACTGTACGAAGGCCACAGTGACCTCGTCGTCGACCTCACTGGCGTGACGTTCCTCGACTCGACCGGGCTCGGCGTCCTTGTCGGGCGACTCAAGCGAGCCCGCACCCTCGGAGGGTCGCTCCGGCTCGTCGGCTCGGCCGAACGGGTCCTCAAGGTGTTTGCCATCACCGGGCTGGACAAGGTGTTCGAGATCCATCCCGATCTCGGCTCGGCGCTGCGTGCCACCGGCGACCTTGCGGAAATCACCCCGGTGACACGGCGGCACTGAGACCGCCCGCTGCTTGACTCCCGCTGGTCGTCGGGCCCGGTCCGAGCCCGGCGAGGCCCGGTCCCGCCCCGGCGAGATCATGGCAAACACACCGGGCAGTCGACAACTACCGGTAATAGCCAGTTGGAGTTGCACATTCGTCGGTGTGTTGCGGA
>JAKDLQ010000250.1 GCA_030452775.1 Micrococcales bacterium
TCGTCTGCAGCTGGGTGTGCTTGTAGAGGTTGTTGAGCACGACCTTGGCGACGGCATCGCGCTTGAGCACGATGACGAGGCGTTGACCGGTGCGGCCCGAGGTCTCGTCGCGGATGTCGGCGATGCCGGCGATCTTGCCGTCCTTGACGAGGTCGGCGATCTTGACCGCGAGCAGGTCCGGGTTGACCTGGTAGGGCAGCTCGGTCACCACGAGGCAGGTGCGGCCCTGGATCTCCTCGACCTCGACGACCGCACGCATGATGATCGAGCCGCGACCGGTGCGATAGGCGTCCTCGATCCCCCGGCGGCCCATGATGAGCGCACCCGTCGGGAAGTCCGGCCCGGAGACGATCCCCATGACCGCCTCGAGCAGCTCCTCGCGGGGGAGGTCGGGGTTGGCCAGGTAGTACTGCGCGGCCGCCGCGACCTCGCGCAGGTTGTGCGGCGGGATCTGCGTGGCCATCCCGACCGCGATACCCGCAGAGCCGTTGACGAGGAGATTGGGGAAGCGGCTCGGCAGGACCGCCGGCTGCATCGTCTTGCCGTCGTAGTTGGGGACGAAATCGACGGTGTCCTGCTCGATGTCGCGCACCATCTCCATGGCGATCGGGGCCATCCGGCACTCGGTGTATCGCGGCGCGGCGGCTCCGTCGTTGCCGCGCGAGCCGAAGTTGCCCTGACCCTGCGCGAGCGGGTAGCGCAGCGACCAGTCCTGCACGAGGCGCACCAGGGCGTCGTAGATCGCCGTATCGCCGTGCGGGTGATAGTGGCCCATGACGTCGCCGACGACGCGGGCGCACTTGTTGAAGCCGCGATCGGGACGGTACCCCCCGTCGTACATCGCGTAGACGATGCGTCGATGCACCGGCTTGAGACCGTCGCGCACATCCGGCAGCGCGCGACTGACGATGACCGACATCGCGTACTCGATATACGAGCGCTGCATCTCGGTGTTGAGGTCGACAGGCTCGATGCGATCGTGCTCGCCCGGGACACGATCGATCGGCGCTGCACCCTGGTCGTCGCCGCTGTCATCGGGGGCGGTCCCGTCACCCGGCTCGTCGAGCTCGTCTCCATCGATCGGAGGCAGGTCGTCGCTCACGTCAGTTCCTTTTGTCGTCAGTGGTGCGTCACAGCAGATGCCGTATGCCGCTGTGCCCGGTCATGCTGGGACCGCGCGGTCGCGCGCTGCGAGATCAGCGGCATACGGGATGGGCCTAGATGTCCAAGAACCGCACGTCCCGGGCGTTCTTCTGGATGAAGGTGCGCCGGGACTCGACGTCCTCGCCCATGAGGACGGCGAAGACCTCGTCGGCCTTCGCCGCGTCGTCGAGCGTGACCTGCAGCAGGGTGCGGGTCTCGGGGTCCATCGTCGTCTCCCCGAGCTCGGTGTAGTTCATCTCGCCAAGCCCCTTGTAGCGCTGGACGGGGTTGTCCTTGGGCAGCCGCCACCCCTTGCTCCGGCCGATCTCGGTGAGACCGTCGCGTTCGCGGTCGCTGTAGGCGAACTGGTGCTCGGCGTTGCTCCACCGGATGCGGTAGAGCGGTGGCTGGGCGAGGTAGACGTAACCGGCCTCGATGATCGGGCGCATGAACCGGAAGAGCAGCGTCAGCAGCAGGGTGCGGATGTGCATCCCGTCGACGTCGGCGTCGGCCATGAGGACGATCTTGTGGTAGCGGGCCCGCGCGATGTCGAAGTCCTCGCCGATGCCGGTGCCGAAGGCGGAGATGAGCGCCTGGACCTCGTTGTTGGCCAGGATCCTGTCGATCCGGGCCTTCTCGACGTTGAGGATCTTGCCGCGGATGGGCAGGATCGCCTGGGTGTAGGGGTTGCGCGCCTGGGTGGCCGAGCCGCCGGCCGAGTCGCCCTCGACGATGAAGACCTCGGAGACGCTCGGGTCCTTGGATTGGCAGTCCTTGAGCTTGCCGGGCAGGCCGCCCGACTCGAGCAGGCCCTTGCGCCGGGTCGCCTCGCGGGCCTTGCGGGCGGCCATCCGCGCCGCCGCGGCCTGGACCGCCTTGCGGACGATATCCTTGCCCTCGCTGGGGTGCGCCTCGAGCCAGTGCCCGAACTCGTTGGTCATGGCGCGCTGGACGAAGCCCTTGACCTCGGAGTTGCCGAGCTTGGTCTTGGTCTGGCCCTCGAACTGCGGCTCGCCGAGCTTGACCGAGATGACGGCCGTGAGCCCCTCGCGCACGTCGTCGCCGGTGAGGTTCTCGTCCTTCTCCTTGAGCAGGTTCTGCCGGCGCGCGAAGTCGTTGATCAGCTTGGTCATCGCCGCGCGGAAGCCCTCCTCGTGGGTGCCGCCCTCGTGGGTGTTGATCGTGTTGGCGTAGGTGTGGACCGACTCGCTGTAGGCCGTGGTCCACTGCATCGCGAGCTCGAGGCTCAGCGATCGGGCCGCGTCCTCGACCTCGATGTAGATGACCTCGGGATGGACCGGGACGGTGCGCTTGGAGCTGTTGAGGTGGTTGACGTAGTCGATGAGACCGTTGTCGTAGCGGTAGGAGACGCGCATGGCGGTGACCGTCTTGGCACTGCCGGTCCCCGCGCCGTCATCGTCGTCGTGCTGTGGCACCTGCTCGAGGTCCTCGCCGAGGTCGTCGAGGTCCTCGTCGTCGTGCAGGTCCGGCTGCTGCTCGACCCGCTCGTCCGTGAGGCTGATCGTCAGGCCCTTGTTGAGGAAGGCCATCTGCTGGAAGCGGGACCGCAGCGTCTCGAAGTCGTAGGTCGTCGACTCGAAGATCTCCTCATTGGCCCAGAAGGTGATCGTCGTGCCGGTCTCCTCGGTCTCCTCCATCTGCTGGAGCGGCGCGTCGGGGACGCCGTTGGTGAAGCTCATCCGGAAGACGTGGCCCTTCTGCCGGACCGCCACCTTGAGCGTGCTCGACAGCGCATTGACGACCGAGCTGCCGACACCGTGCAGCCCGCCGGACACCTTGTAACCGCCGCCGCCGAACTTGCCGCCTGCGTGCAGCTGGGTGAGGACGAGCTCGACCGCGCTGATCTGCTCGACCGGGTGGATGTCGGTGGGGATGCCGCGACCGTTGTCTCGCACCCGCACGCCCCCGTCCGCGAGCAGCGTGACGTCGATGCTGTCCGCATAGCCGGCGAGCGACTCGTCGACCGAGTTGTCCACGATCTCGGACACCAGGTGGTGCAGGCCCCGCTCGCCGGTCGAGCCGATGTACATGCCCGGGCGCTTGCGGACGGCCTCGAGCC
>JAKDLQ010000251.1 GCA_030452775.1 Micrococcales bacterium
CAGGACCCGGGCGATCTCGGCCCCGATCCCCCGCGCGGCGCCGGTGACGACGGCTGTGGTCATCGGGTCACTCCTCCCCACAGTTCGGTGCACGGACACGCGCGGCTCACCTAAGCGCTTGCTTACCATGGCGAACGCACGTCTCCGAGTCAAGCGGATGTGAGCAGGCAGACCACCACCCGCCGCAGCACGAGCAACCATCCCCCCCGCAAGAGCAGACCCTCGACGCTGGCGGCGCCTGCATCGCCTCACGAAGGCGGGTGTCTGCTCGGGCGGCTAGGGTCACCGCATGGAGGTAGCGTCCGCATTCGCAGCGACACCGCACGTGGCTCCCCGCCGTGATCGCCGTCTTCGTCGCTGGGTCCTGCCGATGCTCGGCGGTCTCGTCGCTGCGGCCTCGACGGTGCCACTCGTCGCACGGTTCACGCCGTGGCCTTCGGCCCTGCTCATCCGCTGGGCATTCGACAAGGGCGGTCGGGATGCCAACGATGCCCTCGCGCGCCACGTCCCTGCCGGCATCCTCGAGACCCTCGATGAGCCGTATGCCGCCACCTCACCCGACGCACGCCTCGACGTCTTCGCTCCTGCGGGCACCGCGGCGGGCCAGCGATTTCCGGCGGTGGTGTGGGTACACGGCGGCGCGTGGCTGTCGGGAGACAAGGACCAGGTCCGCAACTACCTGAAGATCCTTGCCGCTCAAGGCTTCACGGTGATCGGTGTCAACTACTCGATAAGCCCAGGCTGCCACTATCCCGTCCCGGTCCGACAGGTGAACGCCGCCCTCGCTCATGTCCGCAACCACGCCGAGCGGCTCCACGTCGATGTCTCCAGGATCGTACTCGCCGGCGACTCGGCCGGCTCGCACATCGCGGCGCAGGTCGCCAACCTGACGACCAGTCCGGCCTACGCCGTCGACGTCGGGATCGAGCCTTCGCTCGAGGCGTCCCAACTCGTCGGGACGGTCCTCTACTGCGGCGCCTATGACCTCGATCTGGCCGCCGGCGCCTCCGGCTTCGGGGGCTGGTTCATCGACACTGCCCTGTGGTCCTACAGCGGCAGCAAGGACTACGCGGACGACCCCACCTTCAGGGCCGCCTCGGTCGCCCGACACCTCACCCCGCGGTTCCCGCCCTCGTTCATCTCGGCCGGCAACGCCGACCCGCTCCTGGCCCATTCGGAGGGTCTCATCGCGAAGTTGGCGGCCCTCGGGGTCCCGACCGATGCCGTGATGTTCCCGGCCGATCGGTCTCCTGCGCTCGGTCACGAATACCAGTTCGACCTCGACTCGGACGCTGGGCGAGAGGCGCTCTCCCGCTCCGTCGCCTTCCTCCACCGTGTCAGTAGGAACGGTGCCGGCAGGAACGGTGTCAGTAGGAACGGTGTCGGCAGGAACGGTGTCGGCAGGGGCTCCTAGGATCGAGTCATGCTCCTCCGCGAGGTCGTCACGACGTCGACGTCGGTGGCCGCGACCGCCTCGCGCACCGCCAAGGTCGCCGCGCTCGCCGCCTGCCTCACCACCGCTGCAGCCGATGGGCGCGACACCGTCAAGCTCGTTGCTGCCTACTTGTCCGGCACGCTGCCCCAGCGCCGCATCGGCGTGAGCTGGCGCGGCTTGCAGGACCTTCCCGAGCCGGCCGATGAGCCGACACTCACGGTCGCGGACGTCGACGAGGCCGCGAGCGCGCTCAGCGCGTTCACCGGATCTGGCTCTGCTGCACAGCGGTCACAGGCCGTGAGGGACCTCTTCGGCCGAGCGACGGCCGACGAGCAGCGCTGGCTTCGCGGGCTTGTCACCGGCGAGACCCGGCAGGGGGCAGGGGACGGGATCATGCTCCAGGCGCTCGCCAGGGCCGCCGACGTCCCGGAGTCAGCCGTGCGCCGTGCCGTCATGCTCGCCGGCCACATCGGGCCCGTCGCCGAAGCCGCCCTCACCGGCGGCCGGGACGCGCTGGACGCGATCACGCTCGAGGTCGGGCGCCCGCTGCGCCCGATGCTCACCGGCTCCGCACCCGACGTCGCCACGGCCCTCGCCACGATCGAGGGCGAGGTGGCACTGGAGACCAAGCTCGACGGCATACGGCTGCAGGCGCATGTCGATCGCGGCGCCGTGCGTCTCTTCACGCGCACGCTCGAGGAGGTCACCGACCGCATGCCCGAGATCACCGAGCCGTTGGCGGCGCTCCCGATCGAGAGCGCGGTCCTCGACGGGGAGGCCATCGCGCTGCGGCCCGACGGGCGACCGCATCCCTTCCAGGTCACCGGCGCGCGGACAGCGAGCAGCGCCGATCCCGAACGCCTCCGGACCGAGGTGCCGCTCACGCCCTTCTTCTTCGACCTGCTGCACCTCGACGGCGCGGACCTCATCGAGGACGACGCCTCCGAGCGTTGGTCTCGGCTCGCCGCGATCGTCCCCGGCACGTGGCTCGTGCCCAAGATCACGACCGCGGACCTCGCCACGGCACAAGCCTTCTTCGACGACGTCCTCGCCACGGGGAACGAGGGAGTGGTCGTCAAGGACCCCGGACTGCCGTATGCCGCCGGGCGGCGAGGTCCGGGGTGGGTCAAGGTCAAGCCGCGACACACGCTCGATCTCGTGGTGCTCGCCGTCGAGTGGGGCAGCGGTCGCCGCTCAGGGTGGTTGTCCAACATCCATCTCGGCGCGCGCGACGCCGACACGGGCGCGCTCGTCATGCTCGGCAAGACGTTCAAGGGGATGACCGACGAGATGCTGCGGTGGCAGACCGAGCGTTTCCGGGAGCTCGCCATCGACACGCCCGCCGACAGGCCCGGAAGCGGCCCTGACGAGTGGGTGGTCCGGCTCCGGCCGGAACAGGTGGTCGAGATCGCCTTCGACGGCGTGCAGCGCTCGAGCCGCTACCCCGGCGGCCTGGCACTGCGCTTTGCCCGGGTGCTGCGCTATCGGGACGACAAGCCGGTCTCCGAGATCGACACGGTCCAGGCGGTGCGCTCACTCGCCACCTGGTGACGGTGCCCCTCCGCGTCATGGTGTGCGCCGATGCGCCGGTCCGCCGCATGCCGCATGCCCGGTCAGTCACCCGCTTCGGGTCGAGGTAATCCGTCGCGCCCGAGCGCGAGATTTCACCTCCAACCACCACCGCACCCCCGAGTCGAGGTAATCCGTCGCGCCCGAGCGCGAGATTTCACCTCCAACCACCACCGCACCCCCGAGTCGAGGTAATCCGTCGCGCCCGAGCGCGAG
>JAKDLQ010000252.1 GCA_030452775.1 Micrococcales bacterium
CCCGTGCACCGCCGGGTGGGGCCATGGAGGGGTGGTCGGTGAGAGAAGCGATCCCAGAGGCGCGGGGGGTGGTCAAGTCGCGCATACGGGGGCAGACTGGGAGGAGGAACAGCAAGGTTGAGGAGTGATCATGTTCAGACGCAGCGCCCCCACCATCCCCGATGGCATACCGGTCCTCTCGCGCGGTAGCCACCGCAACCCGCGCAAGGGAGCCTGCTTCATGGAGATGGCCTCCTACCTCGCCGGCGAACGGTGGAGCGATCACCCACGATGCACCCACCCCCTCCTCGCGTCACTCGCACGGTGCATCAACGACGCGGTCGACGATGACACCCGGCAGGAGTTCACCGAGCTGATCCCCGAGGTCGTCGGGCTCAACCCGAGCGATCCACGAGTGGTGCCGGCGCTCGTGCGCCAAGCGGCCCTGGCCGCCTTGCCGATTGCGGCCGAGGAGGTCCAGCACGTCATGGCGCTGGCGCTGCTGACTGCCGAGCAGACCATCGCCACGCTCGGCGGTCAGCCGACCGAGCAGCTGTCGGCGCCGGCAAGGCAGGCTCTGGCTGCCGCGCCGGCCTCCGAGCGGTGGGCCAGGCGTTTCATCAGCGGATCGGGGATCAGGCAGCGGCCGATCCGGGCGAGCGTGGCACCCACGGTGACGGCCTTGGCCATCTCGGGGATCGCCCACGCGTGCGCCCCGGACACCGACCGCCGGCTGGCGGCGCTGCTGCGCGCGGCCATCGACGAGACGCGGGCCCTCATGCCTGCGGATGCCCCTGCGACCTCAGCTCCTGCTCCAGCGGATCGGCAGTCGTTTGACCCCGAGTTGAAAGTTCGAGCGTAGGTAGGCCGGGTCCCCAGCCGGCTCGATCCACGACGTGCGGGTGAGCACCTCGGTGAGCAGGGCTCGCATCTGCATACGGGCGAGGTGGGCGCCGAGGCAGAAGTGCGGCCCGTGCCCGAAGGCCAGGTGAGCACGGGCGTCTCGTTGCCTGCGACGGCAAAGAGCCAGAAGAGGTCCTCGAAGTCCTCGATCGTCACGTGCCCACCCGTGCCGTCGCTCGTCACGGTGTCATCGCGTTGCGCCATGGGGATCGACATGACGTCGTCCCCTGGGACGCGGCGCGCTTGCGCTCGCCGAGGAGAGCGGCATACGCATAGAGGTCGGGCATGCCCGCCCGGCCCCGGAGCGGAGCGCCCGGCGATCGCGGCCTTCGCCTCCAGGAACGCAAGGAGCGCTTCCTCCCGCCGACCGCCAACCTCAACCTCCACCTCAGGTGGGCCCAAAGCTTCCCTTGAGGAACGTGTCGATGACGGTCGCGAGGTTGACCGGCGCTTCGAACATCGGGTAGTGGCCCGCGTTTGCGATGACCTCCAGGCGGGCGTTGGGAAAGAGCGGCAGCCACGTCTGCTTCACCGTCTCCTCGCCAAGCGCCGGGTCGTGCTCCCCGACGACCACGAGCACGGGGACCTCGTTGCCGCGGACCTCGTCGGCGAAGTCGGAGTTGGCCCAAGCGTCGAGGGCTCGGCCGAAGGCCTCGACCGTTGAGTGCTCCTGCGAGAAGTCGACGATCTGGTTGATCCAGACCGGGGTGTTGCGGTTGCCGGTCAGGAGATCGACGATGCTGTAGCGGTTGTCCCGGGACTCCGGAGCGCCCCAGAAGAGGGCATGCCCGTCGTTGTCGAAGGGGGTCGGCATGGAACCGACCGGCGAGATCCCGACGAGCGCCTCGACCCGATGCGGGGCCAGCGCGAGCACCTTCTGAGCGACTGCCCCGCCCATCGAGTGCCCGATGACTGAGAAGCTGGCGGTGCCGAACTCGTCCGCAAGCGCGATGATGTCACCTGCCGACTCGGCGAGGGACTGGTCGCCAGCCTCGCCCTTGCGCTTGCCGTATCCGCGGAGGTCTGTGAACACGTAGGTGAATGCGTCGCCGTCGAGATAGTCGGGGAACGGCCCCCAGCCCGCTGCGGACCCGAACCATCCGTGCGTGACGAGGACGATACGCGGGCCGGACCCGATGACGTGGTGTGCGATCGACATGGCTCTCCTTTGGGCGGTGACGTGGACAAACCACAGGCCAATGGCCGTATGCCGCCGAGCCTAGTCCGCATCACGCGCGTCGTGTCCTCGCGGTGAGTCCTCTACCAGTTCCGAGAACCTGTCGACGAGGGCGACCGCGCCGGTGCCGATCGCCTCGAGGGTGAGAGATCGTCCGTCGAGGTTGACTACCGTGGGGTACATGCCGATGGCCTCCGACCGCAGTGACACCGACCTCGCAGGGCCGTGGCGCCTAGTGTGCCACGCGCGATCGCCCGGAGATGCTGTTACGAATCGGAATCGGATGCCGGTCGGGTTTCATTCGGTGCCGCTCGTGTGCGAGGCTTTCCTTCTCGCTCGGCGCGCGACGCCACGGGCGTCTACGCCGATCACTTGCGAGGGGACCCGATGATCACCTTTGAGTCAGTGACGAAGAAGTACCCGGATGGCACTGTTGCCGTGGGTGGGTTGGATCTGGAGGCGCCCACGGGGCAGATCACCGTGTTCGTCGGCCCGTCCGGCTGCGGCAAGACGACGTCGTTGCGGATGATCAACCGGATGATCGAACCGACGGGGGGGCGCATCCTCATCGACGGTCAGGACACGGCAACGATCGACAGTGCGAAGTTGCGGCGCGGCATGGGCTACGTGATCCAGCACGCCGGGCTCTTCCCGCACCGGACGATACAGTCCAACATCGCCACGGTCCCGCTCCTGCTCGGAGCCAACCGACGTGAGGCCGAGCGAGAGGCCCTCGAGCTCATGGAGCGAGTGGGGCTCTCGACGAGCTTCGCCAAGCGCTATCCGGCCCAGCTGTCGGGAGGTCAGCAGCAACGGGTCGGCGTTGCCCGGGCGCTCGCGGCGAACCCGCCCGTCATGCTCATGGACGAGCCGTTCAGCGCCGTCGACCCGATCGTGCGCGAGCAGCTGCAGGACGAGTTCCTCCGGCTCCAGGAGGAGCTCGGCAAGACGATCGTGTTCGTCACCCACGACATCGATGAGGCGATCAAGCTCGGCGATCAGGTCGCCGTCCTGCAGGTCGGCGGTTCCCTCGCCCAGCTGGCTGCTCCTGCGAGCCTGCTGGCCGAGCCCGCGGACGACTTCGTGGCCGCCATCGGCGGCCCCGACCCGGGCAGGCGCCCCCGCGGTTTACAGCGGTGCCCGCTACCCGTCGCGCCG
>JAKDLQ010000253.1 GCA_030452775.1 Micrococcales bacterium
ACACACCGCAGACGGTCCTTGACACAAGCGCCCGACCCTTAACTTCCCGGCATTGCCTCTAGCCCAGCACGCGGCGACGATCGCCGTTTCGGTGTCCTGGCCCTCTTTGCCGTGGTCATCGATGCAACGATTCGAAGGACCGTATGGGGATCCGCAATCGGAACTGCGAGGTGCGGTGATGTCACGATAGGTGCATGGGCGAGATGAAGGCGGCAGTGCTCACCGCGCATGGTGGACCGGAGGTTCTGCAGCTACGAGGCGATTGGCCTCGACCCGAGCCAGGCGCGGGTGAAGTACTGGTGCAGGTGCGTGTCGCGGCGGTGAACAACACCGACATCTGGACCCGCGAGGGAGCTTACGGCCTGCCTGGCGACCCGAACGCGAAGGCAGGGTGGCGCGGACCGATCCGTTTTCCGCGGGTGCAGGGCGGTGACATCGCCGGCGTGATCGCCGAAGTGGGCTCGGGCATCGACACCGATCGGGTCGGCCAACGAGTTGTCGTTGACCCGGCTCTGTATCGCGACGACACGCGCGACGCGCCGCCAGTCGGACTGCTCGGCAGCGAGGCCGACGGCGGCTTCGCAGAATTCGTCACTGTGAACGCCGAGCAGGCCCACGACGTGACCGAGTCGCCGCTGTCGGACGAGCAACTGGCCGCCCTGCCCGTGGCTTACGGCACCGCCACGGGGATGTTGGAACGCGCCGCCATCACAGCCGGCGACACCGTCGTCGTCACCGGCGCCTCAGGTGGCGTCGGCTTGGCACTGGTCCAACTTGCGGCCGCCCGCGGCGTCAAGGTCATCGCGGTGAGCAGCGGCGGCAAAGCCGCCGAAGTGCTCGCTGCGGGCGCATCGCATGCTGTCGACCGCAACGCCGAGGACCTCGCTGAGCAGATTGATCGGTACAGCCCGGGAGGTGTCGACGCGGTTGCCGACGTCGCCGGCGGCCCGCTGATCGCTCAACTCATGCCGCTGATCCACGATGACGGACGGTGGGTCATCGCGGGAGCCGTCGCCGGGCCGGTTGTCGACTTCGATCTACGCCGCCTGTACCTGCACAACATCAGCCTGATCGGCTCCTCGATGCACACCCGCGATCACTTCGTCACACTGGTGGAGGCGGCACGCAGCGGCACCGTCCACCCCGTGATCGCCGCTCGCTACCCCTTGGACGACCTCGCCACAGCCCAAGACCAATTCACGCGCAGCCGACACGTAGGAAAGCTCATCGTCACTGTCGGATGATCGGAGCGTCCGGTAGCCGATCCGCGGCCGGGCCATCGAGATCACCGCACAGCTGGGCCCGGAGGCACACCCGTGGTCGCCGGCGCAATTGGCCGGTAGCCCGCTGGGCGACGCGATCGAAGCGCTCGGCTCCGCGACCGCGGCGCTCATCCGCCGGTTCGGGCCCCTACGCAACCGTGGCACCTGGCCGCGATGATCAGCGGCGGCCTGCTACCGCCACCGCGGCGCGCACGATCCGGCTGAAAATCCACCCCATTCCCGGGCAGGAAGCTGCCTGCACACCGGCGACACTATGACCATCACCACCGAGCCGATCCCGGTTCGTCGCCACGCTGTCGCCGAAACTGTCCGATTTCATCGGCACCATCAGTGTCGCTGTCGTCGTCATCGGCAGCGTCGCTCAACACCCACTCCATGAGTGCCGTGGCGATCTGGTTGGCCCCCGGAGCCCCCACGCCCGTATCGGACTACGAGGTCGGCACGTGCCCCGAGTGCGTCACGCTCGACCCAGCCCGTCCGGGCCTTGCCGTCCGGGCGGCCCTGCGGTACCTCGGCAAGCCGGAGGACCCTCTCGCGGCAGCGGCCTTCGCGGAGGCAGGCGTCGACGTCACGGCCATCCTGTACGACCGGGGCGACCCTTTGGGCTCTCGCGGCTCGCGCGGCCCTCAGCGCAAGCCCTTCGGCCACATAGACGCTGAGGGCAAGGCAGCGCTCCGCGTGGGCTATGCCGCCCTCCTCCGAGCCCGGGTCGAGGCCGCGGCCGAGTCAAGCGAGCCGCGCCCGCCCGAGGCGCGCTGGCCCCAAGGGTGCCTCGCCTGCGGCGCCTCTCGCTCTCTCAACTGGCACGGGCCTCTCCCGGTCGAGCGGATGGGCGCCGGGCCAGAGATGACCGTCGGGGGGCTGCGACGCCTGCAGCCCCGTCCTTGACGCCGTGGACGCGGTGGGGCCGACGTTCCTAGAGACGGCGTTCGCCAGCACGCGGGGGCTGACCGGCCTCGACGGCTGGCGCGTGGGCAACCTCCGGGCCCGGGTCGCAACAGGCCTCGACCCCCAGAGCGAGCCGTGGTCGTGGGTGACGCTGGCCCCTGCCACGCCGGACCTCGACCCCCTCACGGAGATGCGGGTTGCGCTCGCGGACCTGCGGGCCGAGGTCGATGCGCTGAAGGAGGCCGCGCGTGGACGCTGACGGCTTCCACGGGCTCTGCGGCAACCCAACCTGCCTCGTACGGATCAAGGCTGCGCTGCTCGGCAACCGGGGCGTGCTGCCGCCCTGCGAAGTGTGCGCTGCGGCGGCCTTCGCTGCCCTGCTCTCGGGCGACGACCGCCACGATGACGTCGACCTGCCCGGCCCGCGCGGCTGCCAGCATGGCCTCGTACGCCGGGCGCGTCTTCTTCGACAGCGTGGACGCGCTGATGTCGTTGTCGACGTAGGGCGGCTCGACCAGCGTCCACCCCTCGCGCGCGACGAGCGCCCGGCAGTCCTCCTCCTGTCGGGCGACACCAAGCCCCTCCTGCTCTGCGTCGCGCGAGGTCCGGCAGTACACGGCCGCGCGCTTCACTTGCCCTCCCCCCGGTCGAGGCCGTCGCGCCACGCCCGCAGGCCAGCGGCGTCCTCGGGTGGGAAGCGCGAACGCACCGCCAGCCGGGCCGAGGGCCGGGCTGACGGTGCGGTGAGTCGGCGACGCCGCGATGGAACACCCGGGCGTGCGGACCCCTGGCGTATCAGAGTGGGCCGGTCAAGGTAGCTTCACGGTCTCGGTGGTGCCGTTGCTGTCACCGTCGGGGTCGCTGTTGGCCGTTGGCACGTACGTCGATGAGACTCGGATGACGTCGGTCACCGTGAACGCTGTCGATGGGAAGGACCGACTGAGGGAGAGGTACTCGCCCATGGTGCAGGTGCCGTTCACCTCCGTGGTGCAGGTCTGTCCTTGGCTGACGTGGCTGAATGACCCGTTCACGAT
>JAKDLQ010000019.1 GCA_030452775.1 Micrococcales bacterium
TGCTGGGTGCTGGGTGCTGGGTGCTGGGTGCTGGGTGCTGGGTGCTGGGTGCTGGCGGGACCTCAGCGCGCGACCTTGCCTGCCTTGAGGCAGGAGGTGCACACGTTGACTCGCTTCGGCGTCACGCCGTCGACCCGCGTCCGTACGCGCTGGATGTTGGGATTCCAACGGCGCTTGGTGCGCCGGTGCGAGTGCGAGATGTTGTGACCGAAACCCGGTCCCTTGCCGCAGACGTCGCAGTTGGCAGCCACGGGTGAACTCCTGAGAACGTGATGATGAGAAAGGGTGCTGAAGACGGTGGACCACAAGGATGCGCCCGGGCCGCACGTGCACGCGGGCAACCGGTCAAGAGTAGCCGACGCTGCGCCCGGACGACAAAACGGCCGCTCGGGCGGCGTCGTCTCATCGGCAGTCCGACGGAGCAGATACCCTGCCGGACATGGGAGGCGGACCGATGCGAGGTGACGCGAGCGACGGGGCCGATGTGGGCAACCCAGCCACCGATCGGCTGCGCGTCCTCGACCTGGCCGCGGTGCGCCGCTGGGCCGTCATCGTCCGAGCTGCGTTCGCGTCGCGTCGCGTCGAGATCGATGCGCTCAATGTCTTCCCGGTCCCCGATGGCGACACGGGGACCAACCTCTATCTCACCCTCGACGCGGCGCTCGATAAGACCCGAGATCGGGAGCCGGCGGCAGCAGGGGCGGGGGAGCGGCTGACAGACTTCGCCAAGAGCCTGCTGTGGACCGCCCGCGGCAACTCGGGCGTCATCCTCAGCCAGATCGTTCGCGGCTTCGCCGAAGGGTGCGCCGGCGCCGAGGTGATCGATGTCCCGGTCCTCGTCAGGGGGCTGGTCCGGGCCGATGAGCTGGCCTGGCAGGCGGTGACGGATCCCAAGGAGGGGACCATCCTGTCCGTGTCGCGAGCTGTCGCCGAGACGGCCACTGCGCACGCCGATGAGGACCTGCGCACCGTCTCCGTGGCGCTTCGAGACGCAGCCCGCGTCGCCCTTGAGCACACCACCGATCAGTTGCCCGTGCTCGCTCGCGCCGGGGTCGTCGATGCCGGCGGCGCGGGACTCGTGATCATCATCGAGGCGCTGGAGCGGGTGTGCGCGGGTGAGGACGTCGACGGGTCGGCGCAGCTCGGCACGCCGGACCAGCAAGAGCATCCCTGGACCAGGCAGCCGACCACGGGCTGCTCCGTCGCGGCTGACGACCTGGATGGGATGCAGGCTGCACACATCCCGGAGTTCGAGGTGATGTACCTGCTCGCCGACTCGACCGAGGACCAGATCCGGGAGCTGCGTCAGAGGCTGGTCGAGCTCGGCGACTCGGTGCTCGTCGTCGGCGGTGACGGTCTCTGGAACGTCCACGCACACGTCGATGACGCTGGAGGTGCGGTCGAGGCGGGACTTGCGGCGGGTCGGCCGCATCGAGTCCGGATCACCTCCTTGTCCGCGGAGTCTGAGGCCCCGGGCCCCGACCAGCGCGCCCGAGCCGCGCTCCCCCTGCGGGCCGGCGGCTCGGGGCTGGTGGCGTGCGCGGCGGGTGAGGGGATCGCCGAGGTGTTCCGGGCGAGCGGCGCGCTCGCGATCGCGTCCGCCCCCGGACAACGAGCCTCGACCGGACAGTTCGTCGAGGCGATCCACCAGCAGCACGCGGCAGGCGTCTCGGGTGTCGTGGTGCTGCCCAACGACGGGGACACCCAGCTGGCAGCCGCGGCAGCCGTGCGCGCCGCGTCCGACGACGGAGTCGAGGCCTATCTTGTCCAGGCCCGCACCGTCGTGCAGGGACTCGCCGCGCTCGCGGTCTTCGAGCAGCGGCAGTCGGCAGCGGACAACGCACTGGCCATGCAGGCCGCCGCCTCCGCAACCCGGCACGGCGGGGTCACGGTGTCCAACCGGGAGGCCCTGACCAGTGGCGGGCCTTGCGAGCCGGGTGACATCCTCGGCATCGTCGACGGGGACATCGTCATCGTCGGTTCCGACCAGGAGACCGTCGGAGTCGAGGTCGTGCGCCGGTTGCTGGCAAGCGGAGGCGAGCTACTCACCGTCGTCACGGGGGCAGATGCTCCGGAGGAGCTCACGGCCGCGATCGTGCGAGCCGCCCGTGACGAGGCGCTCGGTCTCGAGGTCACCCACATCCGCGGCGGCCAGGCGGTCTATTCCGTGCTGCTCGGTGTGGAGTGAGGCAATGATCGAGCTTACCGAGGACTCCCCGCTGACCAAGCTCGTCGCCAAGGCCCCTGCGGTGCTGCTCGCCAAGAACAAGGGTCTCGAGACCGTCGGCGATCTCTTCGACTACCTCCCACGGCGCTATCTGCCGCCGGGTCAGCTGACGGACCTGGCGGCCTTGGCGCCGGGCGAGGACGTCATGGTCGTGGCCGAGGTGGACCATGCCTCGAGCCGGTCGATGCGCGGTCGCAAGGGCAGGCTGCTCACCGTCGTCCTCCGTGACGCGGGTGGTGGCCGGCTCGATCTCACCTTCTTCAACGCCCATGGACACGAGGCGAAGCTGCGTCCCGGTCGCAAGGGGTTCTTCGCCGGCACCGTCGGCATCTATGGTGGCCGGTTGCAGCTGACCCACCCGGACTATGAGCTCTTCGACGACGAGGTCAAGGAGGAGGTCGCTGTCCGGCGCTACCAGACACATCAGGTGCCGGTCTACTCCGCGACCGGCAAGCTCTACTCGTTCAAGATCCGGCGCATCGTCGAACACGCTCTCGACTCGGTGGATCGCATCCGGGAGCCCGTTCCCGTCGAGGTCATGGCCGTGCGCGGCCTGACGTCACGAGCCGATGCGCTGGAGATGGTGCATCGCCCGGGCATCGATGAGGATCCCGGGCCGGGGGTGCACCGTCTCAAGTACGACGAGGCTTTCGTCCTCCAGACGATCCTCGCCCAGCGCCGCAAGGCGGCGGAGGCCGATACTGCGACGCCACGCCTGCCCCGCCTCGGCGGGCTGCTCGCGGCCTTCGACGCACGCCTGCCCTTCGAGCTCACTGCGGGCCAGCAGCAGGTGGGTGAGACGCTCACTCGCGAGCTCGCGAGCGAGCGGCCGATGAACCGGCTCCTGCAGGGTGAGGTGGGCTCCGGCAAGACGGTGGTCGCACTGCGGGCAATGCTGGCCGTGATCGATGCCGGGGGCCAAGCGGCGTTGCTCGCGCCGACCGAGGTGCTCGCGGCGCAGCACTATCGCTCCATCACGAGCCTGCTCGGTGACCTGGCGATGGGCGGCCTGCTCGGCGGCAGCGACGTCGGCACCACCGTGGCACTGCTCACCGGGAGCCAGGGCGCGTTGGCGCGCAGGGCCGCTCTGCTCGACGCGGCGAGCGGCCGGGCCGGCATCGTCGTCGGCACCCACGCGCTCATCCAGAAGCACGTCCAGTTCGCCGACCTGGCCCTCGTGGTGGTCGATGAACAGCACCGATTCGGCGTCGAGCAGCGCGACGCCCTGCGCGAGAAGGGAATTCGTCCGCCGCACGTGCTGGTCATGACAGCGACCCCGATCCCGCGAACGGTCGCGATGACCGTCTTCGGGGACATGGAGACCTCGACCCTGCGGGAGCTGCCGGCCGGACGCTCCCCGATCACGACGCACGTCGTCGATGCCGACAAGCCGAACTGGGTCGATCGGACCTGGGAGCGGGTCGCCGAAGAGGTCGGCAAGGGACATCAGGCCTATGTCGTCTGCCCCCGGATCGGCGACCTCGGTCCGGCCCTCAATACAGCCCTCGATCCCGCCCTCGACCCGGACCTCCGTGGTCCGGTGGGTCTGGCGGCGGACTCATCCGACGAGGAGAGCGATGACTGGGACGTGTCGCCGGAGGAGGAGGGCGGGCAGCGCGAGCTGACCGGGGTCCACACGATGCTGCGGCAGCTGCGGGCCAACCCGGCACTCGACGGCGTCAGGATCGGGATGCTGCACGGTCGGCTTGATGCCGAGACCAGAGACGAGACGATGCGCGCCTTCGAGTCCGCCGAGCTCGACGTCCTCGTCGCGACGACCGTCATCGAGGTGGGCGTCGATGTCGCCAACGCCTCCGTCATGGTCGTCGTCGATGCCGACCGCTTCGGCATCTCGCAGCTGCACCAGCTACGGGGCCGCGTCGGTCGCGGAGACGTGCCGGGCCTGTGCCTGCTCATGACCCGGGACGCCTCCGCTACGGCCGCCGATCGCCTCGCCCAGGTGGCAGCGACGACCGACGGCTTCGAGCTCTCCCGGGTCGATCTGATGTTCCGGCGCGAGGGCGACGTGCTCGGGGCGCGCCAGAGTGGCCGCGGCAACTCCGTGCGCCACCTCCGCCTCGGCCGCAGAGCAGACGAGCAGATCATCGCCGATGCCCGCGACGACGCGTTCGGGCTGATCGCCTCGGACCCGGAGCTCACGGGCCATCCCGATCTGGTGGCAGCCGTCGCGGCGCGCCTCGACGAGGAGCAGGCCGCCTACCTGGAGCGGGGCTGAAATGACCCGCATCATCGGAGGTAGCGCTGGCGGTCGACGCCTCGCGGCGCCCCGCGGGTCCGCGACGCGCCCCACGGCCGATCGGGTGCGTGAGGCGCTCTTCAACCACCTCGAGCACCGCGACCTCATCGACGGCGCCACCGTGCTGGACCTCTACGCCGGATCGGGCGCACTCGGCATCGAGGCGGCCAGCCGAGGGGCGGCCCTGGTGCTCCTCGTCGAGTCGCACCGACGGGCCGCCGCGGTGATCGCCACCAACATCAAGGCCATCGGCCTGCCCGGCGTCCGCCTGGTCCGGGACACGGTGGAGCGCACCTTGCGTACGGGCCCGCCCGGCGGCATACGGATGGACCTCGTGCTGCTCGACCCGCCATACGAGCTGACCGAGGCGGCGCTCGCCGCAGTCCTGGCCGCGCTCGTCGAGCAGGGGTGGCTCACTCCCGAGGCGTTCGTCGTCATCGAGCGCTCGAGCCGCGCGCCGCAGCCGTCCTGGCCGGAGGGGCTCGAGCTCTCGGGAGAGAAGCGCTACGGGGAGACGACGATCTGGTTCGCGGAGCCGGTGCTCGATGACGGTGTCGCGTAGACCGGTGGCCCAGATGCCCGCTCGATCCCATCGTAAGGGGTCGGTGCGTCAGGGCGAATGGCGCCTCCCCGGCGCAGTCCCGCTAGGTTGAGGTCGTGACCACGAGCGATCCCCGCCGGTGTGTGTGCCCCGGCTCGTACGATCCGGTGACCAACGGGCACGTCGACGTCATCGAGCGAGCTGCGGGCCTCTTCGACGAGGTGGTCGTGGCGATCCTGCATAACCCCGACAAGCAGGGCACCTTCTCGATCTCCGAGCGGACGGAGTTGCTCAAGGGCGCACTGGCGCACGTGCCGAACGTCCGGATCGACGCCTGGGCGGCCACCCTCGTTGTCGAGGTATGCCGCCAGGTCGGGGCGGACTCGATGGTCAAGGGGCTGCGTGGTGGCACCGACTTCTCCTACGAGCTGCCCATGGCCCACATGAACAAGCACCTGAGCGGCGTGGAGACGCTGTTCCTCGCATCGGACCCGTCCCTGCAGCATGTCTCGAGCTCGCTCATCAAGGAGGTCGTGGCCTACGGGGGCGACGTGAGCGGGCTCGTTCCCGAGTCGGTGCTCGCGGCCCTTCGGGAGCGTCTCGTCTGATTTGGGCGTCGAGACGTGCTCCGGTAGCCTAGTGCGTCGGTCCCCGTCCGTCATGACGCGGTCCGAACCCTCAACCATGTGTGGAGTCATGAACAGTCCCGATCCCCGTTCGCCCCTGGTGCTCGACACCAGGACGCTGAACCGGCGACCCGGGACGATGCACGAGCTGACCCGCACTGTGCACCTCCCCGAGGACATCGGCACTGACGTCATCGCGATCCCGGCAGGCCATCCTGTGCAGATCGAGCTCAGACTCGAATCCGTCGTCGAAGGGGTGCTCGTCACGGGCTCCGTCAGCGGCACTGCGGGCGGTGCCTGCGTCCGGTGCCTGGACCCGGTCGATCTCGTGGTGGCGGCGCCGTTCCAGGAGCTGTTCGCCTACCCGGATCGGGCCGCCCACCACCACGAGGTGGGAGTTCCGACGGGCGAGGAGGACGTCTACGAGCTCGTGGGCGACCTCATCGACCTCGAGGCCGTGCTGCGGGATGCCGTCGTTCCGGCGCTCCCCTTCCAGCCGCTGTGCCGGGCGGACTGCCCGGGCTTGTGTTCTGAATGCGGCATGCACCTCGCGCTGGATCCGGGACACCATCATGAAGTACTAGACCCACGGTGGTCGGCCCTCAGCGCGATGTTGGGGAGCGACCAGGGAGAGAAGAGGAACTGACGTGGCTGTCCCGAAGCGGAAGACGTCGCGCTCCAACACCCGTTCGCGTCGCGCGAACTGGAAGGCAACGCCGACTACGCTCACAACGTGCCCGCAGTGCTCCGCGCCGAGGCAGCCGCACGTGGCCTGCCCGTCGTGCGGCACGTACAAGGGCCGTCATTACGCGGCTGCCGAGCGCACCGAGCAGCAGGCCTGATCGGACTCGCGTGAGCGGGCCAGACAGCGGGAGCGCAGCGGCGGTCGTTGCTGTGGCGCAGCGGCCCGTTGAGGCCCTGGTCGCCCACCTCGTCGAGGTGGTCGGTCAGGAGATCGACGAGCCGCTGCTGCTCCGTGCTCTAACGCATCGCTCATTCGCCTACGAGCATGGCGGGCTGCCCAACAACGAGCGCCTCGAGTTCCTCGGCGATGCGGTTCTCGGCCTCGTCGTCACCGAGACGCTTTATCGCAAGCATCCAGCCCTGACCGAGGGGACCCTCGCGAAACTGCGCGCCGCCGTCGTCAACATGCGGGCGCTGGCGGGTGTCGCGAGGACCATCGACCTCGGCGACTACGTCATGCTCGGCAAGGGCGAGCAAGCAACCGGTGGCCGTGACAAGGCATCGATCCTCGCCGACACGATGGAGGCCGTCATCGGGACCGTCTTCCTCTCCGCCGGGATAGAACGCGCCGCGACCTTCGTGCTGCACCACTTCTCCCCGCTCATGGGCGAAGCGGCGACGATGGGCGCCGGGCTCGACTGGAAGACCAGCCTCCAGGAGGCCGCAGCGAGCGCCGGGCGGGGGTCGCCGGAATACCGTATCGACGAGTGCGGACCCGATCACGCGAAGGAGTTCCACGCCCGCGTGGTCATCGATGAGATCTCTCTCGGAGAGGGTGACGGGCGGAGCAAGAAGGAGGCCGAGCAGAAGGCGGCCAAGCAGGCCTGGCTCGCGCTGGAAGCGCAACACCACGACGGTTGATGCAGCGTGCCTGAGCTCCCCGAGGTCGAGGTCGTCCGACGTGGCCTCGCCGATCACGTCGTCGGCCGACAGATCACTCGGCTGCACCTCGCCGGCAACCGCGTTGCGCGCAGGCACATCCCCGGGCCGGATGATCTCGCGGCACGTCTGCGCGGGGTGACCATCGCCGCCGTCGCACGCCGAGGAAAGTACCTCTGGCTCGTCGTGGACGGCGAGGCCCTCGTCGTCCACCTCGGCATGAGCGGCCAGCTGCTCATCGAGCCTGGACACGCCCCACTCGAGAGGCATTGCCACGCCCGGTTCGATTTCGCCGACGGCGATCCGCAGCTGCGGTTCGTCGACCAGCGCACCTTCGGTGGGCTGTCGCTCGCACCGATCGGTGCCCACGGCATACCGGAGCCGGTGGCGCACATCGCCCCTGACCCGTTCGAGCCTGCCTACGACCAGGCGGCGGTCGTAGGGCGGATGAAGCAGCGCGACAGCGCCGTCAAGCGAGCCCTGCTCGATCAGTCACTCGTCTCGGGGATCGGCAACATCTATGCCGACGAGGCACTGTGGCGCGCTCGCATCCACGGGGAGCGGGTCTGTTCCACGTTGAGCAAGCCGGCTCTCCATCGGGTCCTCGATCACGCACGCGCGGTGATGGACGAGGCGCTGGGACGCGGTGGGACGAGCTTCGACTCTCTCTATGTCAACGTCAACGGTGCCAGCGGCTACTTCGAGCGGTCCCTGCACGCCTACGGCCGGGCGGGCACGCCTTGCGACCGGTGTGGAGCACTGATCCGGCGCGAGGTCTTCATGAATCGCTCGTCCCACTCCTGCCCCGCGTGCCAGCCGAGGCCGAGGCCCCGGCGGCGTAGCCGCCGCTGAGTCGCAGGGGCGCTACGCCGGGCACCGCTCAGTGGGTCATCAGTGGGCATCGGGGCCCGGCCCGTCAGCGGGCTCCTCGACATGTGGTGGAACGATGACGGGTCTGACCCGGGCCCAGATCATGAAGCCGGCTCCCACGACGAGTAGGACGATTCCGGCGTAGAGGTTGGCGTTGATGCCGCCGGTCTTGTCGAGTGACTTGTCACCGAAGAGGCCCATGAGGGTGAGGATCACCCCGTAGAGGCCGAGCAGGGCGCCGATGAAGTTGCGGATGTCGAAGGCCCCGGCCGTATGGCGGCCGCTGGGCTCGTGCGCGTTGGACATGGCCGCTCCTCTCAGAACAGGAAGTTGAGAATGATGACGAGGACCAGGGCGACCCCGGCCAGGGGCATGGTCCGCTGGTACCACGGCTTGGCGGCCTCGTGTGGATCGATGAGGTCCTCCTTCGGGGTCTCCGAGTAGACGAGGCCGCGTAGCTCCGCCACGGGTTTGGGTTCCGTGAACATCGTCACGACGATGCTGACCGCGATATCGACGACGAACGCGGTCGATGCCGAGAGGAACGCGGCCCCCTGGCCCGGCAGGTCGAGGGGGCCCCACTCGTTCGTCGCAAAGACCGCCATCGCGGACAGGGTGCCCAAGACAAGGCCGGCCCACCCCGCGGTCGCGGTCATCCGCTTCCAGAACATGCCGAGGATGAACGTCGCGAACAGGGGCGCGTTGAAGAAGCCGAACAGCGTCTGGAGGTAGTCCATGATGTTCGAGAAGCCGCTGGCGATGATGGCCGTGAAGATGGCGATGACGGTCGCCGCCACGGTGGCCAGGCGCCCGATCCGCAGGTAGTAGTGATCCGGGCGGTCCTTGCGAATGTATCGCTGCCACAGGTCGTAGCTGAAGACCGTGTTGAACGCCGAGATGTTGGCGGCCATGCCGGCCATGAACGCCGCGAGCAGTCCTGCGATCGCCAGACCGAGCAGCCCGTTGGGCAAGAGGTCGCGCATGAGGAAGAGCAGCGAGTCGTTGTATTGCACACCCCTTCCGGAGGCGCCGCCAGGGGGTGAGCCGCCGCCCTTGAGTTGCGCGATCTCGCTGACGAGGACCGCGGCGATCATGCCGGGGAAGATGACGATGAACGGGACGAACATCTTGGGGAAGGCGCCGATGATGGGGGTCTTGCGCGCGGCGGAGATGGAATTGGAGGCCATCGCCCGCTGGACCTCGACGAAGTTGGTGGTCCAGTAGCCGAAGGAAAGGACGAAACCGAGTCCGAAGACGATGCCGACGACCGACAGCACGGGTGAGTCGAAGCCGGAGAGCGCCTGGCCCGGCCAGGCCTGCAGTTGCTGGTCCGCCGACGGTACTCCGGCACTGGCCGGGGCGGACGCCGCGAACTCCGTGATCTTGTCCTTGAGCCCCTGGTAGCCGCCGACCCGGTGCAGGCCAATGAGGGTCAGGGGCAGCAGGGACGCCACGATGACGAAGAACTGCAGGACCTCGTTGTAGATCGCGGCCGAGAGGCCGCCGAGCGTGATGTAGGACAGGACGATGACTGCGGCGATGAGCAGCGCCACCCACAGCGGCCATCCGAGTAGCGCGTGCACGATCGAACCGAGCAGGTAGAGGTTGACGCCGGCGATGAGCAACTGGGCGACGGCAAAACTCAGGGCGTTGACGAGGTGTGCTCCGGTGCCGAACCGTCGGAACATGAACTCCGGGACGGAGCGGACCTTGGACCCGTAGTAGAAGGGCATCATCACGACCCCGAGGAACAGCATCGCGGGGATCGCGCCGACCCAGAAGTAGTGCACCGTCGAGATGCCGAACTGGGCCCCGTTGGCCGACATGCCCATGATCTCGACCGCACCGAGGTTTGCCGAGATGAAGGCGAGCCCAGTGACCCAGGCAGGCAGGGACCGACCGGAGAGGAAGAAGTCGAGCGAGTCGGACACGGCGCGTTTGGCCAGGATGCCGATGCCGATCACGAAGGCGAAATAGAGCCCGATGATCAGGTAGTCAACGCCATGCGCGTTGATGAGGGTGTCTGCTGTCTGCAGACTCGCCATTGAGTGCATGTGACTTCCCTTCGCCAGCGGATGCGCACAAACTAGCGCAGGCGGAGCGAGTTCAGCCCTCGATGGCGCGCGACGCGCCGGAGGGACCAGGCTGAAGGAGGCGTTTGAGCGGGACCGACGGGTCGGTCGCGGCCTCGGGGTCGATCGTCATGCCCTTGGTGAGCCCTCGCTTGACGGCAACATGATCCGCGGGCGTGCCGACACACTCTGCGGCCACGAGCAGTCCGTTGCGGTAGTGCAGCAGGGTGAAGCGCTCCGTCGTGGGCTCGCCCCGCACAACCGTGCGGTCCACGTCCGCGTAGAGCCCGCTGATCTGCAGCCTCAGGTCTCCCTGGTCCGACCAGAACCACGGAAGGTCGGCGTATGCCGCCGGGCGCCCAACGAGCGTCGCAGCCGCGGTTCGCGCGTGGTCCGACGCGTGCTGGGTGCTCTCGAGTCGCAGCCGCCCGGGCGTGCCCCTCGTGTAGGGGTTGGGCAGGCTCGTGCAGTCCCCGACGGCAACGGTGGCCCCGTCCGAGGCTCGTGCGTGCTCGTCGACGACGATGCCGCCGTCGACCTCGAGGCCGAGCTGCTCGGCGAGCTCGGTCCTGGCGATCGCTCCGATGGCCACGAGCACGACGGACGCCTCGATGACGGTGTTGTCGTCCAGCTCCACGCCGGTGACGCGGCCGTCCGTCCCGGTGAGCCGGCTGGCGGTGACGCCGAGGCGCACCTCGACGCTGCGGCGCCGGTGGGCGGCGAGATAGAAGTCGGACAGCTGTGGCGAGACGACGCGACCGAGCAGCCGCCCGGTCGCCTCGGCGATGGAGACCTCCAGGCCCTTGGCGCGGGCCGCGGCGGCCACCTCGAGACCGATGAAGCCACCGCCGATGACGACGAGCCGCCCGCCCGAACCGCCCGCGCGAGCCAGTTCCCTCGAGAGCCGGTCCGCGTCGGCGAGGGAGCGAAGGTCGAGCACGCCGTCGAGGTCGCGCCCGGGCACGTCGAGATGCCGGTTCACCGAGCCCGTCGTGAGGCCGAGCCGACCGAACTCGATAGATCGGCCCGAGCGGGTCGTCGCGATGCCGCCCTGCCGATCACGCTGGATCGTCACCACGGGATCGTCCGGGACGAGGTCGATATCGTGCTCGCGGAACCACTCCGGTGGCCGGAACACGATGTCAGAGAACTGCTGGGTCCCCGCAAGGTAGCCCTTCGACAGCGGTGGCCGGTCGTACGGCGCTACCGCCTCCTCGCCGACGAGCGTGATCGGGTCGGTGTCGCCGAGCTCTCGAAGGGCGGTGGCCAGCTCCAGCCCGCCCTGGCCGGCTCCGACGATGAGGGTCGCGGGCTCGGAGGGCATGCGTCGATCGTATGCCGTGTGCGCTCGTTCCCAGCGGCGGCCGGTCACGTTACGCGGGGGCTGGCCTCCGGGCGCCGCCGGTCACGCCACAACAGCAGCGCACCCACGCCGAACCCGAGCAGCAGCGGCGGGCCATGCATGTCTCTCAGCCCGGTGAGCACGACACCGGCGAGCAGCCACACCACCGCCCAGATGCGGACACGGGCCAGGGGTGGCCCGGCGGGGGAGAGTAACCATGCGCACACCGCGCCGAGGAGTCCGGCGCCGGCCACCGACGCTCCCGCGTCATTGATGTGGGGCAGCCAGAGCACCCCGAACGCCTGGCCCACCATGCCGCAGCCGAAGTACAGCAGCAGCCAGCGTCCGTGCCCGAAGATCCACTCTGCCAGCACCCCGACTCCGGCGACGAGGGCGAGCACCACGACGATCTGCCACACGAGGTCGTCCTGGACGAACAACGCCGTGAGCAGCCGCCGCCACTGGCCGGTGGTGATCTGGTCCGGGTCGCGCCACAGTGCCTGCCGCACCGCCGGCAGCGGGAACTGGAGGATGGAAAGCACCGCGGTGACAACGACCACGACCGAGGTGGCGATCGGGCATCGCCGCGGGTCAATGTCCATGCCTGCGATCATGTCCACTCACGAGAGCCCACGACAAGCGCTGCGGGCGTGGGCGGAGGGTCGGTGCGCCCTGCTGGCGCCCGCCATAGGGTGGACGAGTGGCTAGCACGAACTCCGTCTGCAGAGCCCGCTGGTTGGGTTACCGGTGGCAACACCATGGCCTGGACGGCACGTCTGGTGAGGATGTGCTGGACGACCTGCTGATGCTGGGGATTCAGGGCAGCCGGCAGTCCGCCGGCGGGCAGTCGCTGAGCCAGCGGACGGACCGGATCGGCTCGACGAGCCTGCCGGACGCCATCCGGCCCGATGGACCACTGGTGAGCATGTGGTCGGTGCGCGGTGCCCCGCACGCCCACCGCGCGAGTCAGCTGGACCTCGTCCGCGGCGCGCTGGCTCCGCTGGAGACCGACGACGGCGGCACGGACTACGTCGAGGCAGTCGAGGAGGTTGCCGCCGCGTTGACGAAGGTGGTTGCCGGCGCGACCCCGAAGGGCGAGGCGAGCGCCGAGGTAGCCGGCGTGGTCTCGAAGCGGCTGGTGCGGTGGTGTGAGCGGTGCGAGGCCGAGCACGTTCCGGACGGCATG
Source organism: Micrococcales bacterium (assembly GCA_030452775.1). Classification (GTDB taxonomy): domain Bacteria; phylum Actinomycetota; class Actinomycetes; order Actinomycetales; family Dermatophilaceae; genus JAKDLQ01. The sequence continues at coordinate 12,745 of JAKDLQ010000019.1, forward strand.
TTCCGAGCCGCCGGCAGGCAGGCCCAGGTCGTGATCGGTCCCGAGGACAGGCGCGCGACGATGCTCTATCCGCGCCCGCGGGTCAGGCAGGACAAGGTTGCCAAGCCGCGGCTGGCACTGGTGCAGGCGTACCTTCGGGTGAACGGCCCAACCCGCATGACGTTGTTCCGGGACTGGATGGAAGCTGGCACCCCGGGGACCAACGACGTGTGGGACGAGCTGAGGCATGACCTCGTGCGTGTGGAGGTCGACAACCATCGCTACGAGCTTCCCGAGGCGCTGCTCGACGCAGTGCAGGAGGCGCCCACCGCGAAAGGTGTCGCCCTGCTCCCGCCGAACGATCCCTACCTGCGCCAGGTCGACCGGACCCTGCTCGTCCCGGATCGTCAGCGACGCCAGCAGGTCTACCGGGCACTGTCCGGACCCGGAGCGCTCCTGGTCGACGGCGAGATCGCCGGGATCTGGCGCTACCGTCGCTCCGACCGCGAGGTGACGATCGAGCCGTACGAGACGCTGGACTCGGCGCGGGAAAAGGCGGCCGAGATGAGCGCGGCAGTGCTCGCGGCCTCGACCGGTGACGCCGCACCATCGATCAGATGGTCCTGATCGGTTCGTCTCTCCCGCGATGCGGGTCCCCTTCAGTCGACCGGTGCGGGCTCACCGATCTCGCCTCGCTTTCGGCGGTCCCATTCCTGCATCTTCTGCTCGGCGGTCGGGGGGGTCAGCAGACTGACGCCGATGAACGAGACGATCGCGAGGCCGAGACCGACATAGATGGGTTCGTTGGCGTAGATATCCGCCTTGTAGATCATGGTTCCGATGGTGCCGACGGTGCCGAGCACGATGGCAGCCAATGCTCCTTGCGCGGTTGCTCGACGCCAGACCAGCCCGCCGATGATGGGGATGAGCAACCCGCCGACCAGCACGTCGTAGGCGATGGTCAGGGCCGCCACGACATCTTGGATCGCGATCGCGATGACAATGACGACCACACCGAAGCCGATCACGTAGTAGCGGTTCTCGGTCACCTCATCGCCGCCGCGGGGCATGCGCTTGAACAGTTGCGTCACGATGTCCTGGCGGGCGACGGTCGCGGTGGCGATGAGTGATCCGCTCGCCGTGGACATCACGGCAGCCAAGGCTGCGGCCAGAACAATGCCGGTCAGTCCGGCTGGCAGCGCCTTCTCGGCGATAGCCACATAGGCGTCGTCACGATCGGCCAGGCCAGGCACGATCACCCGCCCGGCCGCCCCGATCAAGGCACCCGCGACGGCATAGACGAGGCAGTAGAGGCCACAGGCCAGACCGGCATATCGAGCCACTTGCGGCGAGCGGGCGGTGAACACCCGCTGCCAGATGTCCTGACCGATCAAGAGCCCGAAGAAGTAGATGACGAAGTATGTCGCGATCGTGGCCCCACCGATGGCCGTCAGGTCGAAGGCGGATTCGCCGATCCGGCTCTTGATGCCCTGCACGCCGCCGGCCTGGACCAAGGAGACGGGCAGCAGGATGAAGATGAGCCCGACCGTGGTGACAAGGAACTGGACGATGTCCGTCAAGGTCACCGACCACATCCCGCCCAAGGACGAGTAGAGCAGCACGACGAGCCCGCCCAGCAGGATGGCCGGCACCCGGTCGAGGTCAAGCAGGACCTTGAAGATCGTGCCGTACGCGATGGTCGAGGTCGCTGACAGCATCAGGGTGTACATCCACATGACCACCGCCGAGACGAGGCTTGCCTTGGCTCCGTATCTCAGATCAAGGGCCTGGGAGACTGTGAAGACCTTGAGTCGTTGGATCAATGGTGCGAATGCGGCTGACAGCAGCAAGATGCCGCAGCTGATCGCCACCACCAACCACATGCCGGCGATACCGTACTCGTAGCCGAGCCCGACACCCCCGATGGTGGATGCACCGCCGAGGACCAGAGCGGAGAGCGTCCCCATGTACATGAACGGGCCCAGCCGGCGACCTGCTACAAGGTAGTCGGTCTGATCGCGGACCTGGCGCTTGCCCCAGTAGCCGACGAGGACCATCCCGACCAGATAGATGATGATGACAAGGACATCCATGGCCTCACTCCTGGGTCACGTTCACTGGTTCCGGTCTCGGCCGGCCAAGGGCGCACCGCACCCTCAGACCCGGTTGGCTGCCAGGACCGAGAGCAGCTCGTACCCGACATGTGCAGCGGCGATCCCGGTGATCTCGGCGTGGTCGTACGGAGGTGACACCTCGACGATGTCGGCTCCGACCAGGTCCGTGCCGACCAGGGCGCGCAGCGTCTGCAGCAGCTCCCGGCTGGTCAGGCCGCCGGCCTCGGGCGTACCGGTCCCGGGAGCGTGGCCGGGGTCGAGGACGTCGATGTCGATCGACGCATAGATCGGACCCTCGCCGAGCCTGGCGCGCATCTGCTCGGCCAGCTCCGTGACGGAAGAGTCCTGGAACCGGTCGGCTCGGATGATCTGGAAGCCGAGCCGAACGTCGTCGTCGATGTCGGACTTGGCGTAGAGCGGACCGCGGATCCCCACGTGCATGCAGCGTTCGGGATCGAGCAGGCCCTCTTCGGACGCACGCCGGAAGGGAGTGCCGTGGGTGTAGGGAGCGCCGAAGTAGGTGTCCCAGGTGTCCAGGTGGGCATCGAAGTGCACGACTCCGATCGGCCCGTGCTTGCGGTGCGCAGCCCGCAGGAGGGGAAGCGCGATCGTGTGGTCGCCGCCGAGGGTGAGCATGGCGGTCCCGGCATCGGCGAACTCATGCGCGGCCTGCTCGAGCCTGTCGACCGCCTCGGCGATGTCGAAGGGGTTGAGGCCGATGTCGCCGGCATCTGCGACCTGCTGGGTGCCGAACGGGTGAATGTCCAAGGGGGCGTGATAGGGGCGCAACAGCTTGGACGCGGCTCGGATGTGCCCGGGCCCGAAGCGGGCTCCCGGGCGGTAGCTGACACCACTGTCGAACGGGACCCCGACGACGGCCACATCGGTGTTGTCGAGTCCGCCTACCTCGTCAACGCGGGGAATCCGAGCGAAGGTGGCCGGCCCGGCGAATCGTGGCACGACGGTGGCGTCGACCGGACCGATTGGATCGTCGTTCATGAGGCACCTCACCGGGGAGAGCGACCATTGGCTGTCCCGAGGAAACTACCAGGGGCTGAGCCTCGCGACCATCGGCAGGAGAAGCTGAGGTCCGGGAGACCGAATAGGAGTCAAACCCAGCGGCATACAGTGCCGGTGTGACCGCCAACCCCGTCGCCAGCGCGCCCAGCCCCCTGACCCTGCCGGCCAAGGACTGGCTCGGCTGGCTCGGCAGTCGAGGCGACGAGCAGCTGGCCACGGCGCGCGGACGCGCCGAGGCGCTCAAGGCGGCCCCGCCGACGGAGGCGCTCGGGGCGCTGCAGGTGTGGAACGACGTGCACGTCGGTCTGGCCAACGCGGCGGCGGTCGGGTCGCTGCTCGCCGAGGTGCACCCCGATCCTGTCGTGCGGGAGCGAGCCGAGGAGATCGTGCAGGCGGCGCAGAAGCTCGACACCGACCTGGGGCTCGACCCAGGCCTTTACGCCGTCTTCGAGCGCCTCGACGGCAGCGACCTCGACCCGGATGCGGCACGCGTCCTCGAGCGCACGCTGCGCGACTTCCGGCGTGCAGGGGTCGACCGCGACGTGGCGACGCGGGATCGGTTGCGCGAGCTCAGTGAGCGCTCCGTGCTGCTCAGCCAGGAGTTCTCGAAGAACATTCGCGAAGACGTGCGCAGCATCGCGGTGCGCCCCGACCAGCTGGCCGGCCTGCCAGCAGACTGGGTGGCCTCGCACCCAGCGGGGGAGGGCGGGCTCGTCACGGTGACGTCCGACTACCCGGATGCCATCCCGTTCCGGACGTTCGCAGAGGATGCGGAGGCCCGGCGGGACCTGACGAGGGTGTGCCTCAACGTGGGGTGGCCGTCCAATGATGTT
>JAKDLQ010000254.1 GCA_030452775.1 Micrococcales bacterium
CCCCCGCCGTCCCTCTGCTTGTGCCTTGTTATCCCCCCGTGCGGGGGCGGGCTGGGGTTTTTTAGGAAGGCCACTCGAGCGGGGGGAGGGGCTGAGACCAATCGCATAGGCGGTGACGGTGGCCCCCTCGCAGGGCACGACCTAGGCTTCCGGGCATGACTTCTGCTCCCGGCCCCGAACCGCTGGCGCTGGCGACCCCGCAGGACGTGTACACGCGCGCCGACTGGGAGAAGGCGGCGGCTGTGGTCTTGCGCAAGGCCCGGCGCCTGCCCAAGGAGGCACCCGACTCGTCCGTGTGGGAGGTGCTGACACGCACCACCCTCGACGGGATCGCCGTGCCGCCGCTCGGCACCGTGGACACCGTCCGGGAACTGCCGCCGACCGGTGTGCCCGGGGCTGCGCCGTTCACGCGGGGCCGGCTCCCGGACCGGCCCGAGTCCGGCTGGGATATCCGCTCCCATGTGGGTGGCCTCCCGCCCGCCGAGGCCGATGAGGTGGCCCTGCTCGACCTCGCGGGCGGCGTCACCTCGCTCTGGGTCGGACTCGGTGGTCCGCTGACCGCGACCGACCTCGGCGCCGCACTCGAGGGTGTGCGCCTCGGTCTGGCACCCGTCGTCCTCGATGCCCCGGCCGACCCGCTGGGCGCGGCGCGGGCCTTCGCCGCGCTGGTGACCGACAGCGGAGTGATTCCGGCGGAGGGAACCAACCTCGGCGCCGACCCGATCGGTGCACGCGTCCGCGGTGACCATCTCGGCGACACCGGTGATACAGAGGTCGCCGAGACGGTCTGCGCCGTAGCCGAGGTCGCCCGTAGCACTGGGACGCTCGCGCTCGTCGTCGACGGCACCGCCGTCCATGACCTCGGCGCCTCCGATGGCCAGGAGCTCGGCTACTCGCTCGCCGTAGGCGCCGCCTATCTGCGAGCTCTCACCGCCGCCGGGATGCCGATCGACGAGGCGCTCGAGCTCGTCGAGTTCCGCTATGCCGCGACCGACGAGCAGTTCCCGACCATCGCCAAGTTCCGTGCCGCACGTCGCCTCTGGGCACGGGTCGCCGACCTGTCGGGTGCCGGGCCCGCGGCCGGCGGTCAGCGCCAGCACGCGGTGACGAGCCGACCGATGATGAGCACCCTCGACCCCTACGTCAACATGCTGCGCACGACGGTCGCCGCCTTTGCCGCAGGGGTCGGCGGCGCCGACGCCGTGACGGTGCTGCCCTTCGACACCCCCCTCGGGCTCCCCGAACCCTTCGGCCGCCGCATCGCCCGCAACACCTCGTCGGTGCTCATCGCCGAGTCGCACGTGGCCGCCGTGAGCGACGCCGCCGGAGGGTCGTATGCCGTGGAGCTGCTCACCGACGGCCTGGCTCGTGCGGCGTGGGCCGAGTTCGGACGGATCGAGGAGGCCGGAGGCATCGAGGCGGCCCTCGCCGACGGCTCGGCGCTGGGCCGGGTCGGTCAGGTCGCGGCGAAGCGAGCCGACGAGATCGCCCGGCGGACTCGCCCGCTCACCGGCATCAGCGAGTTCCCCAACCTCGCGGAGACGCGGCCGACGCGCCGCCCGGACCCGGTGTCGCCTTCGGTCGCCCGCTATGGCGCGGCCTTCGAGGCGCTGCGCGACGACCCGGTGCAGACACCGGTCTTCCTCGCGACGCTCGGATCGATCGCCGCGCACACTGCGCGAGCGAGCTTTGCCACCAACCTCTTTGCAGCGGGCGGGATCCCGGTCGTGACCGCCGGACCCACCGACGGTGTCGATTCCCTGCTCGCCGCCTATGACGGAGCGCCGGTGGTGTGCCTCTGCGGCACCGACGCCGCGTATGCCGCCTGGGGCACCGAGGCGGTCGCGGCGCTCCGGGCCGCCGGGGCGACCTGGGTTGTGCTGGCCGGCAAACCTGGGTCGCGGACGCTCGACGCAGGGCTGGTCGACGACTCGGCGGCCGCCGGCGTCGATGCGCTGTCCCTACTGGCCCGGACGAGAGAGAAGCTGACATGAGCATTCCCGAGTCGTTTGCCGGGCTACCGTTGGGCGCTGGCCCGACCCCGAGGGACGCAGCCGATGCGCCCGGCGACACCCGCGCGCCATGGCCGGCCCCGGAGGGCATCGACATCCTGCGGGCCTACGGACCCGAGCACCTCGAGGGCCTCGATGCGCTCGACACCTGGCCGGGCCTGACCCCCTTCCTGCGCGGGCCCTACCCGACGATGTACACGACGCGGCCGTGGACGATCCGGCAGTACGCCGGCTTCTCGACGGCGCAGGAATCCAACGCCTTCTACCGCCGCAACCTCGCGGCCGGCCAGAAGGGCCTGTCCGTGGCCTTCGACCTGGCGACCCACCGCGGCTACGACTCCGATCACCCGCGCGTGCGCGGGGACGTCGGCATGGCCGGGGTCGCGATCGACTCCATCTATGACACCCGGACCCTGTTCAGCGGCATCCCGCTCGATCAGATGTCGGTGTCGATGACGATGAACGGCGCGGTCCTGCCGGTGCTCGCCATGTACATCGTCGCGGCCGAGGAGCAGGGGGTGAAGCCGGAGCAGCTTGCGGGGACGATCCAGAACGACATCCTCAAGGAGTTCATGGTCCGCAACACCTACATCTACCCGCCGGCCCCGAGCATGCGGATCATCTCGGACATCTTCGCGTTCACAGCGGCCCGGATGCCCCGCTTCAACTCGATCTCGATCTCCGGGTACCACATCCAGGAGGCGGGCGCGACGAACGATCTCGAGCTGGCCTACACGCTGGCCGACGGCATCGAGTACATCCGGGCCGGACTCGATGCCGGCATCGAGATCGACGCCTTCGCCCCGCGGTTGTCCTTCTTCTGGGCCATCGGGATGAACTTCTTCATGGAGGTCGCCAAGATGCGGGCGGCCCGGGCGCTGTGGGCCCAGCTCGTGCGCCGGTTCGAGCCCACCAACCCGAAGTCCCTGTCGCTGCGGACCCACTCGCAGACCAGTGGCTGGTCGCTGACGGCTCAGGACGTCTACAACAACGTGCAGCGCACGTGCATCGAGGCGATGGCGGCGACCCAGGGCCACACTCAGTCGCTGCACACCAACGCGCTCGACGAGGCGATCGCCCTGCCGAGCGACTTCTCGGCCCGGATCGCCCGCAACACCCAGCTGCTGCTGCAGCAGGAGTCGGGCAC
>JAKDLQ010000020.1 GCA_030452775.1 Micrococcales bacterium
GGCCGGGGGCGGGGGGGCGCGCCCCCGACCGGTGAGGCCCGCCGCGTCCTGGCCGCCGCCTCCACCCGATCTTCAGGCGAGGGCGGCAGAGAGCTCGCGGAAGTACCTCTGACGCGCCCACGCGGCACGGTCGCCGATGACGTACAGGCGTCGCTGGGCTCTGCTGGCTGCGACGTTGACCAGGTTCGGGGTTGAGGCTGCCCAGGCTTTGGCGCCCGGGCTGTTCGGGTCGCCGCCGAGGACGAGGATGACGACGGGGGCTTCACGGCCTTGGGCGGTGTGGATGGTTCCGGCACGTAAGCCGGGATAGCTCGCGGTGAGCGCGGCCAGGGAGTCGGCGACCGCACGGAAAGGAGAGATGGCGATGACCTCTGACTCGTCAATGCCGTGCTCCTTGAGATAGGTCAGTGCGCCCTTCAGGCGCTCGATCTGGCTCGGTTGCAGATGGCTTCCGGGTGTGCTGGCAGGCTCGTCTACCCAGAAGCTCGCCGCGATCAACGGACCGGATACGGCGCTGTCGAATCGATCGGGCCGCTCAGGGTTGGCGAGGTCGCGATGGACACCGTTCACCATGATGCCGTTGTAGGCGATCTGGTTGCAGAGGGTGAACATCGGCTCGTCGCACCGACGATGGACACGGAGCGGGGCGCTGACCCAGACCTGCTCCTCGCCTTGGTCCAAGGTGGTGCCGAACGTCGTGACCCGGTCGGCGAGTGTCTGCACAGATGCGCGCGGAGGGATCCATGTGATCGAGACGCTGTAGTTGTTCGCGATGTCGCGCTGGGCCTTCTGCGGGATGGTGACGACAGGTTGCAGCTGCAAGGGGTCGCCAACGGCAAGGACACGCTGGGCACGCCAGATCGCGCCGGCGGCATACTGCGGTGAGGCTTGACCGGCCTCGTCGATCATGAGCCAGCCGATGGCCTCGCAGCCGAGGTCACCGAACATCCGGCTTGCGGAGGCGAAGGTGGTGGAGACCAAGGGGACGGTGAGGAAGAACAGCTGCCAGGCGGCCAGCTGCTTTTCGGCCTCGAGGCGATGGGGGTAGTTGCCGGAGATGACGTCTCCCGCGGCGCGAAGGCCGTTGAGCATGTCTCCTGCTGCGTTTGCGAGGAAGTCCTGATGGAGGGTCAGGGCAGCGAGGAACAACTCGGAGCGGGCGGTGTCCAGTTCGGCGTCGAGCCAGGGGGCGTGCAGTTCGCGACGTTTCCCGGTCCATGCGTCTCCGGGATATCCGTCGCCGTAGCGGTCCTCGTCGGAAGCACACTGAGATCGGAGCTCCGCCCGCTCCTCCTGCACGAGGGTGAGGTCGTGTTCGGCGGCTGACAGGCGGGCCTGCGTCTGCTGGAGCGAGGCGCGGATCTGCTGGCCCACGGTGGCTGCATCCCGATGTCGCTCTTCGGCCGTGCGCAGCGTCTGGGCGAGGGGTTTCAGGCCAGTACGCCAGTCGCGAGCGGCTCGGCCGAGGGTGAAGATCGTCTCCAGGGCGCCTGGTTTGGTGGCGAGCTGCCGATCGTGCTGCGTGACGGCCTGCCTCCGGTCCGCCTCGGTTCGCTGTTCGATCGGTGCCTGGCTCGCCAGATCCTGCTCGATCGCCCGGACCTGCTGGCGGGTGAGGTCGATGGTCGCGGACAGGGCATGTTCGCGCTCGGCGAGCTGCGGGCGCCGACCGAGGCGCTCCTGGGCCTGGCGCCGCTGCCGGATCAACGCGTCGACCCGGTGCTCGCTGTCGGCGAAGTCGTCGCGTGCTTGGGCCCAGGTCTTGTGCGGTGCGGTTCCGTTGTGCCACTGCGTCAGCCGGGTCTGCATCCGCGGCACACCGCCGTCGACGGGAGCGTTGGTCGCGGGGTCCTTCTCGTCGAACCAGAAGGCGGAGTGGAAGGCCGACCGGTTGCGCTTCCTTCCGAGCCGTGCCGCCACGAGACCCCACGCCGTCGGCGGATCGCTCGCCGCCGATGTGCCGTTGCTTGTCGCATCGTGGAGCACCTTGGTCGCGATCGCCGCGAAGTAGTCGGCCTCCTCACGCCACAGCTTGTCGATCGCCTCCCGTGCGGGGATCTCGTTGGTGACGTTCTCGACGGCGGCATTGTTGGCTGAGGCGACCACCATCTCGAACCCGGTCAGCTCCGGACGTAGCTGACGGACGATGCGCGGGTACCCGTCCTTGGCGGTCCAGCGATGCTCGTCGATGAAGGCGTCCTGCGCGTTCTCCAGGGCGGCCAGCCGGCGTGCGCGTTCGACGACGTTGGCGGCGAGGATGTCGCGCAGCATCGTGGTCTTCCCCGTGCCGGGTGGGCCGTTGACGCCCATCAGGCCAGCCGTCGGCCCGAGCACATTGAGGGCCTCGTTGACAGCGAACTGCTGGCTCAGCGCCAGTGAGTGTTGCGGGTTGGTCGGCCACCGGCCCTTGGGTAGCCGCTCGATCGCCGTGCCGGCGCTGACAACGCCGGGGTCGTGCACGACGTCGATCCTGTCGCCGCTGCGCACCGAGTCATCGCCGGTGAGATAGGCGGCGAGTGCTGGCCCGACGTTGCCACGCTCGACCTGATCGCGGACGTCGGCCAGGTCGTCGAGATAGAAGCTGTTGAGGAAGTCGATATCTGGGGGCTCCTCGGCGCGGCGCGCGGAGACCGCCACGCTCTCGATCACCACGCGCTCGGTCGCGAGACCCTCGAATCCACCGATCCCCGCGCCCGCGTGCGCGATCGTGAGCAACCCGTGGAGCGACTCGGCGTCATAGGGCGGCGCCTTCTCGGCCCCCGATGCGTCGCGACGGTCGCCCTCGTATCCTTCGACTGCGTCGGTGAACGCCTCGCATGCGGTGTCGAAGCCGTCCATCCACCGCGGATCCTGTGGGCCCGGATCGTGGATGCGCGCGACCGCCCACAACGCGGAGGACAGCACGGCGGAGCAGGCGACCAGCCGGCCCCCCTCATCGATCAGCACACCCGCGCAAGCGCTCTCCCCGCCCGGACGCTCGTCATAGGCGTCGACGTCCTCTCCGAACACACGATGCAACGACTCATAGGTCGCCTCAAGCTTGTACACCCCGAGGTAGACCGTATGCCGCCACACGCGACGCCGTCCGTGGATAGGCTCCGGCGTCGCCAGCTTCTCCCACGGCAGCGGCTCACCAGCTCGCCACTCGACAACCTGCCGATCCGATGGCCGCGCGGCCCTGCGAGTCGCCTTCGGAACCGGCTGCGGGCTGAACAGCTCGAGCATCCACCAGAACGTCAGGATCGCAAGCCGCTCATCCTCGGCGCGAGCATCTCTCATGCCACCATCCTGCCCGGACGGCGCCGGCACCGCCCGGGTCAGCCGACGGGGCGAGGGAACCCGCCGCCTCGAGCCCCGGGCTGTCCGCTGCGCGTCATCGAGCCGCGCTACCGCCTCGTCGCCGCCACCAGCCGAGGAGCCCGAACACCGCCCGGCCCGCCGGCCTGCGAACGGCCGCCGTGTCCGGCAGGTAGCCCATCTGCTGCATCGCCCCTGCGGCATCGAAGTAGAAGTGGTCCTCCTTGAGCCTGCCGCCGCGCAACTCGACCATGCTCATCGCCCGGATCTCCAGGCGCCGGCCGCTCGGTGGAAGTCCGAACATCGGCCCGAGGTGTGTCCCGCGGATCGTGTACTCCTCCGCTACGTACTTGCCGCGAGGTACCCGCAAGGTGACGTCGAGCTCGAGGTCGGGCAGGGCCCGGAAGAGATCCTCGAGGAACCGCCGCACGGCCTCCTTCCCGTCGTAGACCTCGCCCATGGGGATGTTGCGCCACACGATGTCGTCCTCGTAGTGCTCGAGCATCGCCGGGATGTTGCCGGAGTTCCAGTGTGGGAAGACGCCCGTGAAGGCATCGAGGTTGGCCTGCTCATGCGGGAGCAGATCGAGCGAGGTCCCCCACTCGGGCTCGGTGGAGGGGCGGGTCGCGGTCGGCGTCGTGGTTGTCGTCATACCCGGTCCAGAGCACGCCCGGCCTCTGGTGATACCGGCGGGCCGGGATGTATCACTGCCGCCGCGCGGCGCTCCTAGGTCCCATCACCACCCTGTCCCATCACACCGAAGCGAGGCTCACCCGTGGGCGCATTCACCAGCAAGGAGCAGGCCACCTCGGTCTTCACCACCTTGTTCGACATCCTCCTGCGCGACGAGCGGTTCGCCGCTACCGTCCGCGACGAGAATCTCTCCGTCCAGTTCTTCCACTCCGCTCCGGACCTGACGGTCTTCGTCAGTGCCGATGGCGTGTGGATCGATGAGACGCCGTCCGCTCCGGCGATCTCGATCAAGATGTCGTGCGACAGCGCGGACGCACTCTGGTCCGGACGGCTGCTCATGCCGATCGCCTTGGCCACCGGCAAGATCCGCATCAAGGGGAGCGTCGCCAAGGTCATCGAGTTCGTTCCGCTGCTACAGCCCGCCTTCGACCGGTACCCGGCCATCGCGGCCGAGGCCGGCGTCGGGGCGAGGCGGTGACGGGCATGACCCAGCTTGCCGATCCGGCTGCCCTGACCCTCGCAGACGTGCCCACGCTCACCGCGCTCCCCGGCGAGATCCTCGCTCTGCGGAATACGGTCCGGGCATGGGCGCGAGAGCGGCTGGCGCCCGAGGTGCGCCGTCTCGACGAGGACGACGCCGCGGCGTTCGACTGGGGGCTCGTCCGCGAGGGCCACGACCTCGGCCTCACCCGGCTCGTCGTGCCCAAGCAGTTCGGCGGCCTCGGCCAGGGCGAATTCGGTGTCGCCGTCGCCCTCGAGGAGCTTGCAGCGGTCGACGCCGGCTTCGCCCTGATCTTCGGCGCGACGATGCTCGGTCAGGCCCCGGTGCTCCTCTCCGGGGACCCGCGCCTGCAGGCCCGCTTCCTGCCGCTCTTCTGCGGAGATCACCCCGTCCTCGCCTGCAACGCCATCACCGAGGACCAGGCGGGCTGCGACCTGCTCATCCCCGAGAACGCCCAGTTCGCCCGGGGCGTCATGCGGGCCCGCCGCGAGGGGGAGCACTACGTCCTCGACGGCTCGAAGAAGTTCATCACCAACGGCAAGGTCGCCACCTATGCCACCGTCTTCGCGAACATCGAGGGGCAGCCAGGCGCCACCGGCCTCACCTGCTTCGTCGTCATGCTGGACCGGCCCGGCATCACCCTCGGCGAGGTCGCGGACAAGATGAGCTACCGCTCCTGCCTCGGCACCGAGATGCACTTCGAGCACGTCGTGGTGCCCGAGGAGAACGTCGTCGGCGGGGAGGGCGGCGGTGTCTACGTCAACATCCAGCAGATGAACATGGCGCGAGCCGCCGTCGCGGCGATCTCGACCGGCGTCGCCCGCGGCGCACTCGAGCAGGCCATCGAGTGGGCCGGGGATCGGGTCCAGGGTGGGGTCCCGCTGCGAGAGCATCAGTTCACCGCCCGAAAGCTCGCCGAGATGTCGGCCAAGGTCGATGCCGCCCGGATGCTCTATCTCAAGGCTGCGCACCTCGCGGACAACGCGATCCCCGCTCCCGCCTACGAACCGGCCGTGGCCAAGCTGTTCGCCGACCAGGTCGCCATCGAGGTCGCCACCGAAGCGATGGGCCTCATGGGCGCCCGTGGATACCTGCGCGATCACGGCATGGAGAAGCGGCTGCGCGATGCGCTCGGCGCCCGGATCTACGAAGGCACGCCCGAGGTGCTCGCGCTCGCGGTCACCGAGGCCATCTACACCGACGACGACTTCTGACCGCCCGCTGCCACCACCAGCGCGCTGCCACCAGCAACCCAGCCGACAAGGAACCGCAATGTGCCACATCGCATCCGGCGAGCGTGGGGAGCGCTACGTCGCCGACGTCATCTCCCTCCACCGCAGCCTCAGCTTCAAGGGCCTGCTGACGCAGGTCGACCCTCGCCACGTCATCCATGTCGCCGAGCGGGGCGACGGTCTCGTCACTGCGGCACTGCAGACCCGGCACCTGCCGCACCGCTACCTCGTGGGGCTCCAGGGCTTCCGCCTCGCCCAGTACCTTCAGCTCGGATGGATCTGCGCGGATGTCGTGTACTCCTCGGCGATCTTCTGTGAGCCGGTAGCGGCGGTGCACCCCGAGGACGTTCACGTCCTCACGATGTCAGGCTCCGGGGCGATCCTCGGCTACCTGGCGCTCGCAGGGCCAACCGACGGGGGGCCGGCGGACCTGCTCGATCCCGGCAGGGGGCGGTTCCCGGTGGAGGAGGCGCACGAGATCAACCTCTTCGAGCACGTCCCGGGTCTGCCCGGTGTGCGATCTGACCAGGTGCGCGAGCTCAAGCGCTTCGTCCACTCGCGCACGCTGTCCGACCGTACGCAACGGCTGCGGGTCACGCTCGAGCTGCTCTATGGCATGGGCCAGGTACTGGCCCGGATCACGCCCACCATCCGGACCCTCGTCGGGGACGTGGAGGAACACGTCGCGCTGCGTCATCTGCTGCTCGCCGGGCTCGACGTCAAGCTCATCGAGGGGACCTCGCCCCGGCTGACGGAGCGGGATCTGCTCCATCACGCCTACGTGCAGCGCTCCAGCGTCAAGCCCTTCGTCGCGCACCTGCCCGACGAGGAGGAGGTCGGCCAGCGGGTCGCCCTGCTCGAGGCCACCCTCGACTCACCGGACCTCTTCGATGCGACGCGAGAGCTGTCCAGGTCGACGCACGGCGCCCTGACCCGAGTGACGGGATGACGTGATGAGTCCCCCACGGCACGCCAACCCCGCGTCTCATCGGCGTGGCGCCGCGCTCACGGTCGTCGCGGTGACCGTCGCCGTCCTGCTCCTCGCCGGGATCGGCGTCACCGTCACTCGCCTCGCATTCGGTGGCGACGAGGTGGCGTCAGGATGTGGGCAGGGGCCAACGCAGCTTCACGTCGCCGCTGCGCCGGCCATCGCCCCGGTGGTGGCCGAGCTCGGCCGCGACCGACGCATCGGCCCCGACGGGCCGGGGTGCGTCGACGTCGTCGTCGAGTCCGTCGATCCACAGGCCGAGATCCAGTCGCTCGCCGACGGCACGGTGCGGCCGCCCGACGTCTGGATCCCGGACTCGACGCTCTGGCTCGACCGGGCGGGGGTCGAGCGGGTCGCCAAGGCCACCAACGCCGCGTCGGTCGCGAGCAGCCCGCTCGTGCTCGCCGTGTCGACAAGGGAGGCCGACCGGGTTCGCGGCACCGCGACCCGTCCCACGGTCGCCAACCTCGCCGCGATCGCCGCCGGGGGAGGCTCCTTCTCCGTCGAGCTGTCCGATCAGCGGCTGTCACCGGCCCGGGTGGGGACGATCCTCGCCTTGACCAAGGCCACTGCGGATATGCCGGATGGGCGGGCATCGCTCACCGCCCTGATCCGCGGCGCCACCGTGAGCGACAGCTCCGCACAGGAGCGGCTGGCCATCCTTTCACCGACCGCCTCCGTCGGCGTCCCGGTATCGGAGCGCGACGTCTGGGTCGCGCGCGGCGAGAGCTCCCCGGCGCAGCCCGTAGCAATCTACGCAGGCGGGGTGAGCTTCGACTTCCCCTTCGCCGTGCTCGCCAAGGACCCGGCCACCATCTCGCGGGCGCAAGGGCTGTTCGACGTGCTCACCGGTGCGACGGGCCAGGCGGCGCTCAAGGCCGCCGGCTTCCGAGACGTCCACGGCTCGGCGGGGGTCGTGCTCACGGCAGACCGCGGCGTCGACGGCACGACCACGATCCCCCCGTGCGCCTGACCCCCGCGTCGCTCGCCCAGGCCGAGAAGGCGCTCGCAACCGCCACGCAGGACGCGCGACTGCTCGCGGTCATGGACATCTCCGGATCGATGGCATGGGGCATCGGCGGACCGCAGGCGCCGGGTCCATCGAGGCTGGCCATCGCAACGCGGGCGGCGAGCACGGGCCTGCGGCTCTATCCGCCGACAACCAAGGTCGGGCTCTGGGTCTTCTCCAAGGACATCGTCGGGCGCCAGGACTACCGCGAGGTCACGCCGGTGACCCGGCTCGGCGCGCCCGGGGCCCGCGCGAGGCTCGCCGGCGCGTTGACCCACGCGGCACCCGTGCGCGACGGCGACACTGCGCTCTACGCGACGACACTTGCCGCGGTGCGGCAGCTGGCAAAGCAGTGGGAGCCGGGCCGAGTCAATGCGGTCGTGCTGCTCTCGGACGGCAAGGACACCGACACCCAGGGACCCACGCTGGGGCAGGTCGTCGCCGCACTCACAGCACAGCGCAAGTCGGGCAAGCCCGTACCGGTCATCACCATCGCCTTCGGGCCACAGGGCGACGCGGCGTCACTTGCTGCGATCAGCAAGGCCTCCGGCGGCGCTGCCTACCGCGCCAGCACGGCAGCCCAGATCCGCCAGATCTTCCTCGACGCGGTGGGCCAGCGGGCCTGCCGTCCGCACTGCAGCTGAGTCCACCGAAAGGAACGAGCTCGATGACCCTCGCACCCCCGCTCACAGCCGCGCATCCCGTCACGGCCCCGTCGTTCTACGCCCAGCTCACCGAACGCAACCGGGGCTTCATCTCCGACCGGGCGCAGCAGCGGCTCTCCGAGACCGTGGTCCTCGTCGCCGGCTGCGGCTCGACCGGCGGCGCGGTCGTGGAGCCTCTGGCCCGCCTCGGCGTGCAGCGCTTCCTGCTGGCAGACGTCGGCCACTACGAGCTCAACAACCTCAATCGGCAGAACGCCTACGTCGATGAGATCGGGGAGCACAAGGCGGTCGTCTGCGCCCGCCGGATCGCCCAGATCAACCCGGCCGCCACCGCGGAGATCCGGGAAGACGGGATCACCAGGGACAACGCCCGTGACCTCGTCTCGCGGTGCGGCGTCGTCATCGACGGGGTAGACGTCACCGAGCCGTCGGGCTGGCTCGCGAAGTTCGTCTTGCACAAGGAGGCGGCGCGGCTCGGCCGGCCGGTCGTCTCCGGCTACGACATGGCCGGGACCCAGTACGTCCGCTTCTACGACTACCGGCCAGGCGATGCCCCCTTCCACGGGGCCGTGCGGCGAGCCGACGTCGAGCGCGCGATGACATGGGACCTGCTGCGGCGGGTGGTCCCGATGCGCTACGTGCCGGTGGAGATGATCGACCTCGCCCGCGCCCGGGTCCGCACCGGCGAGGACGGCCTCCCCCAGGTCGTCTACGCCTCGCTGGCCTTCGGAGCCATCGCCTCGCGGATCGTCGTCTGCTTGATGGAGGGTCAGCCGGTGCGCACCCACACGGTGGTGGGCCTCGACTCGGCCGTGCGCCGCCCGCGCGCCAACGCGCAGGCGACAGCCCGCAAGCCGCTGGCCGCGCTCCTGGCCCTGCGCGACCTCGCCGCGGCCCGACGTGAGGCGCGTCATGGTTGATCGGCTCGTCAGGGGTCTGGTCCGCCGCCGTTGGGCGATCGCCGGGATCTGGGTCGTCGGGCTCGTGGTCGCGGGGCTCGTCAGTATGCCGCTACCCAGCCTGCTCAGCGGCGGCGGCTGGTCCGTCGACGGCTCCGACAGCGCGGTCGTCCAGGCCGACCTGGCCCATGACTTCGTCGGCCGTGGCAACAGCGATGTCATGGTCGTCGTCGTCGACCACTGGTACACCAGCGACCAGCCGGGATTCGCCAAGCGGGTCGCCCGTGTCATGGACGACGTCGGTCGCGACCCCGACCTCGAGGTCCGCGACCAGGTCGGCTACTCGACGACCGCCGGCCCCCTACAGCAGCGCTTCGTCGGTAAGGACAAGCGCACCGCCATCGACCAGCTCGGCCTCGACCTCGAGGACGGCACCGCCAGGCGAGTGCTGCCCCAGATCCAGTCCGACCTCTCTGCCCGTTTTGCGGGGCAGGGGCTCGACGTGACGCTCGTGGGCACCGCTGCGTTCTGGGGTGCGGTCAACACCCTCAGCGAAGAGGGCCTGGTCCATGCCGAGCTGCTCACCTTCCCGCTCATCCTCATCGTGCTCGTCGGCCTCTTCGGCGGTCTCGTCGCCGCACTCGCCTCGCTGGCCGTGGGGATCACCGCGATCCTCGGCAGCTTCGCGGTCCTCACCGTCATCGCGCAACACGCGGATCTCTCGCTCTTCGTGCAGAACACCGCGACGATGCTCGGGCTCGGCGTGGGGATCGACTACTCCCTCTTCGTCATCGCCCGCTTCAAGGAGGAGCTCAGCCGGGGTCGAACCGTGGACGACGCGCTCGCCGCGACCCTGCGCACATCGGGCGAGACCGTCCTCTTCTCGGGCATCACGATCCTGGCCGCCATGAGCACCTTGTTCCTTGTGCCGCTCGAGGTGATCTCATCGATCGCGCTCGGCGCGGTGATCGTCGTCGCCTTCTCGATGCTCACCTCGCTGCTCCTGCTACCCGTGCTCCTGCGGCTGCTCGGGCACCGGATCTCCAAGGGACGGATCTCCTTCATCCGCGAGCCGGCGCGCCCCGGAGCCCACCGCGCGCCACACCTGACCCGGTGGGAGCGGGTGGCGCATCGCGTGATGGGACGCCCGCTCGTCTTCCTCGGACTCGGACTGCTGCTGCTCGTGTCCCTCGCGGTCCCGGCCAGCTCCCTCACGACGTTCACACCGGATGCCCAGATCGTGCCGCAGAGCTCGCCGGTGCGAGCCGGCTTCGACCACGTCCAGGACCAGTTCGGCATCGGGACGACCGCCCCGATCCAGGTCGTCGTCTCGTCCCCACGGCCGTTGACATCCTCCGCAGACGCCACCGAGCTGGCCCGTCTCGACAAGGACCTTGCCGCACTACCGTCCGTCGACCGCGTCGAATCCGCCCTGCCCGTGCTGGCCCTGGCCTCGCCCCGCTCGCCGCTCGCCGCGCTGCAGAGCGACGCCCGGGACCACCTGCCACCCGGTGTCCGGGCGGTGGTCGGGCACTACGTGTCGGCGGACGCGACGAAGATGGTCTTCGACGTCGTCCCGACCGGCCACGCCGCCGATGCCGCCACCGTCACGCTGCTCACCGAGGTCCACCGTGTGGCGGGCGAGTTCAGTGTCCCGGACGCCTCGATCCGGGTGGGTGGCGAGACCGCGCAGGGGATCGAGAGCAACGCGGTGATCTCGGATCGCCTCCCGATGGTCGTCGGTGTGATGCTCGCCGTGATCTACCTCCTGCTGCTCGTGACCTTCCGCTCGGTCCTCTTGCCGCTCAAGGCGATCCTGATGAACCTCGTGTCCGTTGCGGCGACCTTCGGTGTGCTTGTCCTCGTCTTCCAGCACGGGGTGGGCGCGAGCCTGCTCGGCGCCGAGGGGAGCGATCACATCCAGAACTTCGTGCCGATCCTGCTGCTCACCCTCCTGTTCAGCCTGAGCACCGACTACGAGGTGTTCCTGCTGAACCGGGTGCGAGAGGAGTTCGTCAAGACCGGCGACAATGCGCGCAGTGTCGCGGTCGGCATGTCGAGCACGGCCCCGCTGATCTCGGGGGCCGCCCTGCTGATGGTGGTCGTCTTCGGCTCCTTCGCGTTGGCCGGCATCCTGCCGATCAAGCAGCTCGGCTTCGGGATGGCCGTCGCGATCGCCATCGACGCGACGATCGTGCGCCTCGTGCTCGTCCCCGCGACGATGCGCCTGATGGGGGCGTGGAACTGGTGGATGCCCGGCCGCACCCGCCATGCGGTCGCCGCCCCGCACGTGGGCCAGGTGGCCGATCCCGCGCGCTGAGCGGCATACGGCTATCCCGTATGCCGCTGAGCGCTCTCTCGCGCAGGCCGCTCGCCACGCACACGGCCGGGAACGCTTGCGAGGGAAGGGACCTCGGTCATCGTGGTGCGCGTCAGGCCAGGCGCAGGAACTCCAGGTGGCGTTCGTACTGGTCCAGGCAGTCGTGGATGACCTGCCCGCGCGTGTAGCCCATCACGTCGTAGTCCTGGCCGCCTCCGACGGTGTGGACCTCGAGCCGGGCATACTGGTCGCGGTCGCCGATCATCCGGCCGCCGTAGGTGGGCACCGGTGACTCGGAGACCTGCACGCGGTAGACGAACGGGTCGTCTGCGATGGTGTGCAGCTCGACCCAGGGCAGCTGCCCGTCCTCGCTCTCCTCGTCGGGGTCGCCGGCGCCGGCGGTGATCTCGGCCGCGACCGCCTCGGCCTCGAGCCCGCCTATGACCTCGGTGAGGGCCGGCCGGACGACCGATTCGAGGTAAGAGCTCGCCTCGTCGATGTCGACGAAGCTCACCGACCGCGCCAGCCGTCGCCTCCAGGAGGGCGCGTGGTCCTTCTCGTCCTCGAAGCCGCCACGGGCGGAGAGCATCGTCGGTAGCGCGTGTGCCCCGGAGTCGGTACGCCGCCCCTCGACGCGTAGTGCCTTGAGCAGGCCGAGCATGACGAGGATGACGACGAAGGAGAACGGCAGCCCGAAGATGACCGTGGCGTACTGCAGGGCGAAGATGCCACCCACGGCCAGCACCGCGATCGTCAGCAGACCGGTCGCCGCGGCCCACACGATCCGCAGCCACGGTGCCGCGTCCTCCTGCGCCGAGCCCAGCTTCGAGGACAGGTTCGCCATCACCAGGGCGCCGGAGTCGGCGGACGTGACATAGAACAGCAGCCCGACGAACACCGAGAGCGCGATGACGATGCCCGAGAGCGGGTAGTCCTCCAGGAGGCTGTAGAAGCCCGCCTCGGGGGAGGCGAGCGCCTGGTCGGCGAAGGCCATGTCGCCGTTGCGGATCCGCTCCAAGGCCGCATTGCCGAAGATCGAGATCCACATGACGATGTAGGTGAACGGGATGATCATCGTCCCGGCGACGAACTGGCGGATGGTCCGTCCCCTCGAGATCCTGGCGAGGAAGAGCCCGACGAACGAGGCCCACGCGACCCACCACGCCCAGAAGAACAGCGTCCACAGCGACATCCACTCGGTCTCGTTGCTGAACGCGAAGGTCTGCATGGTCCTGCTGGCGAAGGTCTGGACGTAGTCGCCGATGTTCAGCACGACGGCGTTGAGGATGAACCCCGTACGCCCGGTGACCAGCACCCAGCCGGCGAGGCCGAGTGCGAGGATGACGTTGAGCTGGGAGAGGAACCGGATCCCTTTGTCGACGCCGGTGGTCGCCGAGATCGCGGCCATGGCGACCGCGAGCACGACCAGCGCGATCTGCGCGCCGAGGCCGACCGCGGTCCCGAACAGGATGTTGAGGCCCTGGTTGAGGAACACCACTCCGATGCCCAGGCTGGTGGCGACCCCGAAGATGGTGCCGAGGACGGCGGCCGTGTCGACGGTGTGCCCGAGTGCGCCCTCGACCCGGCGCCCGAAGATCGGGTAGAGCGCGGAGCGGACGGCCAGCGGCAGGTTGAGGCGGTAGGTGAAGTAGCCGAGCGCCAGCCCCATCAGGGCATAGAGGCCCCAGCCCGAGAGGCCGTAGTGGAACAGTGTCCACACCGTCGCGTCACGCGCGGCCTCGATCGTCTGCGGATCACCGGCCGGCGGTTGCATGTACTGGCTGACCGGCTCGGCGACCGCGAAGAACATCACGTCGGTCCCGATACCTGCGGCGAACAGCATCGAGGCCCACGAGAAGGTGGAGAACTCCGGTTTGGAGTGGTCCGGACCCAGCCTGATCAAGCCGTAGCGCGACACGGCGAGATAGATGACGAACACGAGCACAGCCGTGAGCAGGGCGATGTAGAACCACCCGAAGGCGCCGACGATCCAGCCGACGGCATCACCGATCACCGCCTCGGCCTGATCGGGCGCCCAGATCGCCCAGATCGCCATCGCGAGGACACCGATGACGGACGAGGCGAAGACCGGCATACGGACCGGCGGGCCCTCGGTGAGGAAGCCCCATCGCCGCCGGGTGGCCTTGGTCGGTTCCGCAGTCTCTGCGCTCATGAGGGTTCCCGTTCTGCGTGGACAGTATGGTTGCGCGGGTCTCCCGGTGGATGCAGAGGGGAACCGTCGCGGTAGCGGTAGTACGGGACCTCCGTTGCCGGCGCGAGTGGAGTGTTGCCGAGAATGAGATCGGCGGACTTCTCCGCGACCATCATCACCGGGGCGTAGATGTTCCCGTTGGGGACGTAGGGCATCGCGGAGGCGTCGACGACGCGCAGGCCCTGCACGCCGTGCACCCTCATCGTGGCCGGATCGAGGACGCTCATCTCGTCGGTGCCCATCTTCGCGGTGCAGGACGGGTGGAGCGCGGTCTCGGCGTCCGTGGCGACCCAGTCGAGGATCTCCTGCTCGGACTCGACCGAGGGCCCGGGTGAGAGCTCGCCGGCGTTGAAGGCATCGAACGCAGGCTGGTTGAGGATCCGCCTCGCGATGCGGACCATCTCGATCCACTCCCGCCGGTCGTTCTCGGTGGACAGGTAGTTGAAGCGCAGGGCGGGATGCTTCTTGGGATCGGTCGAGGTGATCTTCACCGTGCCGCGGACATCGGAGTACATCGGGCCGATGTGCACCTGGTAGCCGTGCTCGGCGGCCGGCCGGGAGCCGTCGTACCGGATCGCGATCGGCAGGAAGTGGAACATGAGGTTCGGGTAGTCGACGAGGTCGTTGCTGCGAAGGAAGCCGCCCGCCTCGAAGTGGTTGCTGGCCCCGACGCCACGGCGCAGGAACAGCCACTCTGCCCCGATGCGGGGCTTGTGCCGGTGCTTGAGCCACGGTCCGATGGAGACCGGCTGCTTGCTCGCGTACTGGATGTAGACCTCGAGGTGGTCCTGAAGGTTTGCTCCGACGCCCGGCAGGTCCGCAACCGCCGTGATGCCGAGCTCGGCGAGGTCGGCGGCGTTGCCGATCCCGGACAGCTGGAGCACCTGTGGTGAGTTGATCGCGCCGCCACAGAGGATCACCTCGCCGGCGGTGGCGGTGCGCCGCAGCCTCCCTCCGCGCAGGTAGTCGACCCCGACGACCCGGGTGCCCTCGAGGCGCAGTCCGGTGACGTGCGCGAGCGTCTCCACCGTGAGGTTGGGCCGGTTCATCACCGGGTGCAGATAGGCGCGCGCCGCACTCAACCGGCGGCCCTGGTGGACGTTGCGGTCGAACTTGGCGAAGCCCTCCTGGCGGTAGCCGTTGACGTCGTCGGTGAGGGGGTATCCCGCTTCCTGGACTGCTTCGAGGAACGCCCCGAAGAGGGGGTTGGTGGCAGGACCGCGCTCAAGGATCAGCGGGCCGCTGCCGCCGCGCCACTGGTCGGCGCCGGCGAGACAGGTCTCCATCCGCTTGAAGTACGGGAGGCAGTGGGCGTAGTCCCAGTCCTGCATGCCGGGGTCGGCGGCCCATCGCTCGAAGTCGAGCGGGTTCCCGCGCTGGAAGATCATCCCGTTGATGCTGCTCGAGCCGCCGAGCACCTTGCCTCGCGCGTGGTAGACGCGCCGCCCGCCCATGAACGGCTCGGGTTCGGACTCGTAGCGCCAGTCGTAGAGCCGGTTGCCGATGGGGTAGGGCAGCGCGGCCGGCATGTGGATGAAGGGGTCGAGCTTGATGTCGTTGCGCCCGGCCTCGAGCACGAGCACCGTCGTCGACGAGTCGACGCTGAGACGGTTCGCCAGGGCCGAGCCTGCCGAGCCTCCGCCGACGATGACGAAGTCGTACCTGTCGGGCTTCATGACAACGGGGCCTCTCGTCCGTCGAACCAGCGCTGCGGAGCCGGGCTGATGTTGTGCCAGATGTGCTTGGTCTCGCGGTACTCGGCAAGTCCGTCGAGGCCGAGCTCGCGGCCGAACCCGGACTGCTTGTAGCCGCCCCACTCGGCCTGCGGGACGTAGGGGTGGTAGTCGTTGATCCAGACGGTGCCCATCCGCAGCCGGCCCGCGACGCGTTCGGCGCGCCCGGCGTTGGAGGTCCACACGGCTCCGGCGAGCCCGTAGATGCTGTCGTTGGCCTTCGCGACCGCGTCGTCCTCGCCGGTGAACGACTCCACGGTGAGCACCGGACCGAAGGACTCGTCGTGGACCACGCTCATGCCCGAGTCGCAACCGGTGAGGATGGTCGGGCGGTAGTAGAAGCCGTCGGCCAGCGCGGGGTCGTCCGGCCGGGAGCCCCCGGTGCGCAGCACGGCGCCCTCGGCGAGGCCGGCCGCCACGTAGGCCTCGACCTTGTCGCGATGCCCGGCGCTGATGAGCGGTCCGGTCTCGGCGGCCTCGTCGAACGGGCCGCCGATGCGGATGAGCTCCGCGCGCCGCACGAGCTCGTCGACGAACTCGTCGTGTATCGAGGACTCCACGAGGAGCCGGGCGCCCGCGGAGCAGACCTGTCCCGAGTGGAGGAAGACGGCGGTCAGCGCGAAGTCGAGGGCGGTCTCGCGGTCGGCGTCTGCGAACACGATGTTGGGGTTCTTGCCGCCGAGCTCCAAGGCGATCTTCTTCACCGTCGGCGCGGCCGCCGCCATGATCGAACGGCCGGTCACCAGCCCGCCGGTGAACGACACGAGATCGACATCGGGATGCGTCGTGAGCGTGGGCCCCACTCGCGGGCCTGAGCCGAGCACGAGATTGGCGACACCGGACGGCAGGCCCGCCTCGGTGAGGGCGCGCATGAGCCAGATGGCGGTGGACGGTGTCAACTCGCTCGGTTTGAGGATGAACGTGTTGCCGGCAGCGAGCGCGGGAGCGACCTTCCAGGCGGTCTGCAACAGCGGGTAGTTCCACGGGGTGATGAGTGAGCACACCCCGACCGGCTCGTGCAC
>JAKDLQ010000255.1 GCA_030452775.1 Micrococcales bacterium
CGTCGTGCACACCCGGCCTGCCCGCTCCAACTCGAGTGGCCTCGTCGTGCACACCTGGCCTGTGGATAGTGGGGCCACTCGATGGAGGCGGCTGGGTCTCGTTCACTCGAGTGGCCCCGTCGTGCACACCCGGCCTGCCCGCTCCAACTCGAGTGGCCTCGTCGTGCACACCCGGCCTGTGGATAGTGGGGCCACTCGATGGTGGCGACGCGATTGGTGGAGGTGGGCCGGCGGCATACGGTGCAGGTGGGCCGGCGGCATACGGCGGGATACGGGGGCATACGGTGCAGGTGGGCCGGCGGCATACGGTGGAGGTATGTGCCGCAACATCCGACAACTGCACAACTTCGAGCCGCCCGCGAGCAGCGCCGAGGTCCATGACGCCGCGCTTCAGTACGTGCGCAAGATCAGCGGCTCGACTCGGCCGAGCCGCGCGAACCAGGAGGCCTTCGATGAGGCGGTCGAGGCGATCGCCCAGGCCACCACTCAGCTGCTCGAGCACCTGACGACGAGCGCCCCGCCCAAGGACCGCGAGGTCGAGCGGGCCAAGGCCAGGGCCCGGGCTCGCCGCGACACGCACTTCGCCGCGCCCGCCTGAACCCGGCCGGCCCAGCGGCATACCGCCACTGGGCCGACCGAGAGGGGCGCGCGACCGATCAGGGAGCGTAGATGTAGCTCATCCCACCGGTGTGCGTCACCGTGCGAGTGTTGTAGTTGTAGGGACCCGCGAGGGCGTTCATCTCCACGATGGTGACCTTGTTGCCGTTGACGGCGGTGACCCAGCCGACGTGGCCGGCGCTGGCCGACGACCCGTGGACGCCGGGCTGCATGACGACGATCGAGCGGCTCCGAGGCGCGCTGCCCACGCTGTAGCCCGCGTTTGCCGCGCCCCAGCCCCATGACAGGGCGTTGCCGCTGAACCCGCCGGGGTAGTAGCCCTGGGACTGACGCCACATGTTGAGCGCGCCCCAGGTGCACTGGCCAGGCGTCGCCCAGTTGTGCCCGGAGCGGGTGCCCGACGAGACGCGTGGCGCGCTGCTGCGCGATGCGGCCTTGCGCGAGGAGGTGCTGCGTGACGTCGCGCTGCGTGAGGAGGTGTTGACTTTCGACTTGGTGGTGGCAGTCGAGTTCGTCAGGCTGCGGCGCGAGGTCGAGCCGCGTGATGCCCGCGAGGCCGATGCCTGCGGGGCCGATGCCCGCTGAGTTGCGGCCCGCTGAGCTGCGGCTCGCTGGGCTGCCGCCCGCCGGGCTGCTGCCTTGCGAACTGCGGCCTTCCGCGCTGCCACCCGCTTCGCCGCCGCCTTCTTGGCCGCGGCGCGTTTGCGTTCCACGACGACGTCACGGATAGCAACCGTCTTCTTGCCCGCCGTGCCGGCCTTCGCCTTCGTCTTGGCGGTGAAGCCGATGGTCGACAGGGCGCTGCTGTGTTGCGGCAAGGCCTGCAGACCGGCGATGGCGGGGCCGGAGATGGCGGGGCCGGCGACAATGCCCGAGTGCGTGCCGACGGCGGCCGGGCTGGCGGACCTGGCGGCGGGCTCGGCGGCGGGCTCAGCGGCATTGGCGGCGCCGCCGATGCTCACGACGAGACCGCCGGTCGCGGTGAGGACGGCCGCGCTCTTGAGGGCCGGTTGAGCCGACTCACGAGCGATGGACGTGAGTTCGGCGATGACACTGTGGCCGCCTGGCGCGCGGTGCCGCCCGGGGGTGACTGCGTTCACGGATGTTGACCTCTCTGCGCCTGCGAGGTTAGCTGTCGGGTTCGGGCGGAGGTACGGTGCCCGGCCTTCGCTGCGGCTTTCGCCGTGCGCTGCGACTTCACCCCGAGGACGTCGTGGACGTCCGGAGGAACGATGGTTCCCCCGCTCCTGTCATGCGGATTCCTGGAACCGTTCGACGGTGACAGGACGAGGCGTCCGCCGCACGGTGACCACCGCAGGGGCGGGGCTGCGCCAAGAGTAGAGGTAAAGACTCGGTAATGTCACGTTCAGGTAACGGTGACCTCGGTAACGCACCCGTCAAGGTCGCCCCGAACCCCTACCACGGCGTGCGTCATTACTGACCAGTAACTTTGTGGCTGTGGACAACCCACACCCGCAGAAACTTTTCGTCCACAGCGCGTGGACAGGCGTTTACGCAGGTCGCTGAGCACAAGTTCTGGGTGGTCGCGGTCACAACTCACAGTTATGCACACATGTTGTCCACACCTGTGCACGGCGTGTCGACGCGGTTGCCCACAGGTTGTCCACAGGGGTGGATTGCCGGTTGGGTGGCCCGGTCCTACGGTGGGGCCGGGTCCTCCCGACTCGCGGTCTCGCGCCACGAAGAAGGCGCTGTCGGTGGGCGGTGGTGAGGTTTCAGTCAGGGGAGTTCGCTCCGGATAAGGAGGGTCTATGTCGCTCGATGAGCTGAGCACCAGCGTGCTCATGACCCCACGCCAGGACGGGCCGGCCGATGACCGGCTGCCCCCGCAGGATGTCGGAGCCGAGCAGTCGGTGCTCGGCGGCATGCTGTTGTCCAAGGACGCGATCGCCGACTGCGTCGAGCAGCTCAAGGGCCCCGACTTCTACCGCCCCGCGCACGAGCTGATCTACGACGCGGTCCTCGACCTCTACGGCCGCGGCGAGCCGGCCGACGCGATCACGGTCTCCGACGAGCTGACCAAGCGCGGCGACCTGACCCGGGTCGGCGGGCAGGCCTATCTGCACCAGCTCATCTCGTCGGTGCCGACCGCAGCCAACGCCGGCTACTACGCGCAGATCGTCGCCGAGCGAGCGGTGCTGCGGCGGCTCGTCGAGGCGGGCACGCGGATCGTGCAGCTCGGCTACGCGCAGGCCGGCGGAGACGTCGAGGACATCGTCAACGCTGCCCAGGCCGAGGTGTACTCGGTCGCCGACAAGCGCGGCGGCGATGACTACCACGTCATCGGCGACATCATCGAGGCCACGGTCGATGAGATCGAGGTCGCCTCCGGACGTTCCGGAGAGATGACCGGAGTCCCCACGGGCTTCACCGACCTCGACTCGCTGACCAACGGGCTACACCCCGGCCAGATGATCGTGATCGCCGCCCGCCCCGCCATGGGCAAGGCGCTCGCCCTCGACACGCCGTTGGCCACGCCGAACGGCTGGACGGCGATGGGCACGGTC